>JACQFP010000033.1 GCA_016200005.1 Verrucomicrobiota bacterium
CTACGCCAACGCCGCGCAACGCTACAGTTTCCGCCCCGGCCAGAGCGGCAAGCTGGTGCTGGAATTCTGGATCACGCCTTTTGACTACGCACCCGCCGAAGGCCCGGGGCGCGCGGTCGTGTGCCAGCTCAAGGAAAATGCGATCATCGGTCTGTCGTGGGCGGTGCTCGATTACGACGACGAAAAAGCCGAGCACTACAAAGCGTTTTGGAATCTCTCCCACAAAACGACGATGTACGGCAACGCGTCCGACCTTTGCGCGTTTCGACTGATGCCGCTCGAGCCGAGCTTGCGCAAGCCCATCGAAGCGCGGTGGTCGTTTCAAGTCGTGGACCCCGCGCGGCGATTGGTCGCGTTTCGCGATGAGTCGCAGGGCGAAATCACCTCGTGGAAGTGGGACTTTGGCGACGGCCAGACTTCGACCGAACGCCATCCGCAGCACCGCTACGAAAAAGGCGGCGAGTTCACCGTCACGCTTTGGATCGAAGGGCCGGCGGGCAAAGCGCGGCGCGCGAAGGTTTGGGATTTGTTTCTGAAATGAGGGCGCACGGCCAAAACCTCCGGCCATCACTGGTGAGGGTTGTTGTTCGGCGGCGCGGCGTCCGGCGTTCGCCGCGCAGGCCGCTCAAAGCAGTGCCACAGGATACTGGCGGATGAGCGGATCGGACGAAACGAGCGTCAGACCGTGCGCTTGCGCCTGACAGACCAGCATCCGGTCGAAGGGATCGCGATGCAGCGCGGGCAGTCCGCCCAACTGCGCGACGGCGGCTTCATCCAAAGCCAGCGGCGCGATGAGATGTTTTTCGCGTTGCTGCGGGATGAATTGCGCGGGCGGTTGCGGCAGGGGTAGTTTGCCGAGGCTGTGTTTGACGGTGATTTCCCAGAACGAAACGGCGCTCAAGAAGACCTGATTGTTTGGGTCGCGAATCGCAGCGGAAACGGTGGCGGACAATTTGGCGTCGCCGGACACGAGCCAGAGGAATTCGCAGGTGTCCAGCAGGATTCTCATTTGCCTTCAAACGTCTGCAAAACGTCTTCCGGCAGCGGGGCGTTGAAGTCATCCGGCACGGTGAACTGACCCTTAGCGAGACCGATGGGACGCGCTTGCGACAGCGTCGTCGGGGCGAGGATAGTGAGCAGACCGGACGCTTTTTCCGGCAGGCTCTCCGCGCCTTTCGACACAACGTGCCCGTGGTCAAGTTCGACTTCAACGGTCAGATAATTCATGCCGCGAAATTACGCTTCGACACCGCTGCCTGCAAGCGACGATTTGCATCAGCCGCCGGGACAGACTGCATTCCTTGTTCATCCACGCGGTTTCACGCTCGACACATCGGCTGGGCGCGTGGTTTGATTTCTCGGGTCAGTCCGAAATCCGAAGTGCAAAATCCGAGATCCGAAAGAAATCCGAAGTCCGAGGCCCGAAAGCTACTGTCCCAGCCGTCGGTCCGGCAGCACTTTTTCCATCCTGCGGCCCAAGCCCATTTCGGCCTTCGGATTTCGATCTTCCTTCGGGCTTCGGAAATTCGGATTTCGGATTTCGAGCTTACTCCATGACCCCTCTCGTCTCGCATCTCGGTGGTTCTTACCGTTTTCTCCCTGGCATTGCTCCTTATTCGTGCGGCGTGATTGCAAATCCAGGCCACGAGATCGTTCACGTCACGCTGGATGTTGCGATGCCGTGGCGTGAGGGCTTTGATTTCGTGGATCGCTTTCTCCGCAAGCAGGGTCGCCAGCGCGCCGAACTTTGCGCCATGGAATTGCGTTCGCCCCAGCCGTTCACCATGCCGGGGTTCATCGAGTTCAACCGCGGCTATTGCGCGGTGTTGGAGGAGTGGGGCGTGTTCGTGGACGGCGTGAACCCCATCGCGCGAACCAACGTCTGCCCGATCGCACTGGCTGGCCCGGAGCCAGTGCTGCATGCCTTTTCTTTCGTTCGTCCGAACGCCGATTGCCGACGCCAGACTTTCATCGTCGCTGGCGCGGGTGAGTTGGTGGAAGGCAATCTCGTCAATGACGGCATCCTGCGTCGGGGCGAGACCTCGGCCGAGGCCATCGCGGAAAAGGCGCGCTACGTGTGTGAGGTGATGGCCGAACGTCTGCGTGGTCTGGGCGGCAGTTGGGAGGAAGTCACGGCGGTCAACGCTTACACGATTCATCCGCTGTATCCGCTCATCGAGACGCTGGTGCTCCCCGACTTGCCGGCCGCGCGTCGCCATGGCGTGACCTGGCACTATACTCGGCCGCCGGTGATCGACATCGAATACGAAATGGATTTGCGTGGGGTCGTGACAGAGTGGGTGGTGTAGCTCAGTGCGAATTGCAATTGCAGAGCAGGAGGCGCGCGGCGTTCACGCCGCTTCACCTCCCGAACAACCGGCAGCATCGAATGCAAATCAGGCACGCCATTCGGTTTGGACGCTGAAGCGGCGTGAACGCCGCGCGCCTTCACCGCCAGCTCGTGGATGCACTGTGCATCATCCGTTTCTCCTCGCCGTTCGTTCCTTCGGCTTGTCCCAGAACAGTCGCAGCGCAAAGTAACCCACCAGCGGCGTCAACCCCACTATCGCTATGCCCAGATCGAACGACTGGGTCTGATCCACATAGCGGCCGAAGTATTTGTGCACCGGGGAGGAAATGGCCCACACCAGCGTGCCCAGCAGGCCGATCATTTTGCCGACATGCTGCGACGAAATCTCCTGCACGAACGAGTAGAAGCACGGGTACAGGCCCAGCGTGGCCGCACCGACAACCAGCAGCGCGGCGAGCAGCGGCCAGCCTTTGGGCAGCACCGAGACGAGGACGGTGAGCGCCGTCAACAACGAGCAGGCGAGATAGACGCGGCACTTCGCGGCGTGGGGTGTGAGGCCGCGACGCGCCAGCCAGAGCGACGCCGCGCCCGCCGTAATGCACCCGATGTCCGTGGCGACAAAGTAGAGCGAGTTGAAGTACAGTGCATCGCTCTCGCTGTAACCGCGACCTTTTTGGAGAAACATTGGCAGCCACACGCGCAAAAGCTGCCAGGTGGTGTGAATGCAAAAGACGATGACCAACGTGACCGCGAAGCGACGGCTGACCACAACGCTCCAAAGCGATTCCCGGCCAGCGCTTGTCGCCGCCGGGCTGCCATTCGATTGCGACATGCCGCTCAAGTCGCGCGGGCGAATGAACGCGAACCACGCCAGAACCCACAGCATTCCGAACGCCCCGACGACTTGGAACGGCAGTCGCCAGCTTCCCGGCGCGTCGGTCATCATGAAGCGCATCACGAGCGGCGTGATGATGGCGCCGATGGACGCGCCGCTTTGCAGCACGCTGTTGCCCATGGTGCGGTCTCGCTCCGAAAGCAGGAGATGCGTGGTCTTCAGCGCGCAGGGCCAGTGGCCGGCCTCGAATAGCCCAAGCAACGTGCGGCAGAAGAGAAGCTGGTTATAATTCGTCGTCCACGCGGTGAGAGCGTCTGGCGGTCCATGTAATTGATGGTCGTGGCGAGCAGCAACAAGCCGCAGACCCACCACTTCCAACCGCCGAAGCGGGATGCGGGCGCGGCACTCATGCTGAGGGGGGCGAGGGATGGACGAGAAAACCAGGAGTCGCAGGAGAGATTCTCCCTCTCCCCCGCAGAGGGGGAGAGGGCCGGGGTGAGGGGGAATAGCCCTGCTGCCATTGACAAACTCCTTCGTCGTCACCCCCGCCAAACCCCTCACCCTGACCCTCTCCCCTTCGGAAGGGGAGAGGGAGCACCGCTTCGTGCAAGTGTAGGCTCATGGGAAATAGGGCGGGGTTTTGGCGACGCGCTTCTTGTCGATCATTTGCTGCACGTAAACCGTCACCCGCTCCACAATTCGTTTGATGAATTCCTCACCTTGTTGCGCTGTAGCCATCGATGGCTTTTTGTCCGTCTGATCCGTCCACATTTTCGTGCGCACGTTCTCGGGAAAGGCCGCTAACGCGAAAGCCGTTTCAAATTCCTGCGCGTGGCCGGGCAGGTCGTCAGGAAGTCGATGTCCACTCTTGAGCAATTCCTTTGCATCCGCTTCAGTAAGCACGTCCCAGTAGGAAAGAAAATGGAGATTGACCTGATTCATCCGCTGAAACTGCTCCCACGTGCCGTTGACCGGCGCGGTATTACCACCATGACCATTGAGGACCAAAACGTTTTTGAAACCCGCCCGCACAACGCTATCGATCAAGTCGGACAACACGGCCAGAAACGTCCCGGGCCGCAATGACAACGTGCCCGGATGCCGCATGTGATGTTCGCTGATGCCAGCCATCAATCCTTCCGCCACCAGCACGTGCGGTCGCAGCCGTTCGGCCACGGCCGTGGCGACGTGACACACGCTGCGCCAATCGTGTTCCATGGCGAGATGTTCGAGGTGTTGCTCGATGGCGGCCACGGGAATGATGCACGCCTTTAATTCACCGGATTGCATCCGTTCGCGGAACTCGCGGCGCGTGTGCTTGCGTTGCAGAACTTCCGGGGCGCTCATGGCTTTCTCCACATCTCAATACCCTTCGGCTCCGGTATGTCTTCGGTGATGATTTTCCAACTCGCGCCCAGCTCGCGCATCTTTCGATAATCACGTGGCTGGTAAGCGATGGCCAACTGCGGTGTGTCCATCGGCTTACCGCCTTGAAAGCGGGATTCCATTTCCGCATCCAGAATCCCGGTCACGAGCAGCGTCCGCTCGACCGGATACGGCGCGCGCCGCTCGCGAAAGTGCGTTTGAATGGCGTGTGATAACGCCTTGAAGAGATTCCGGTTTTGCCACGGACCAACGTAAAAACTCGTCGCGCGAGGTTGCTGTTCCCCCGCGAGCTGACAGGCGAAGTGCCACTTGATGCCGCCGGTCGCGGCTGCGAGCACGACGGCGCGCAGACCATCGCGGTAATTCAGAAGGATACCGTGCGAAACAAATGGCGTGCCTGTATCGCCGGGCTTCGGTGGACGAATCAACTCTTTCGCCGGAGGGCGTCCTGAACTCGGTTCGGCGTCCAACGCAGTTTGCGCCAGTTGCACCGACCAGAGTCCGTCCGCCGCCGCCTTCCAAAGCGCGTCGCCCTGGAGAAATTGCACCCGCACGACGCCAGTCTCTCCACTTCGCCGTGCTTCAATCATCGACTGAAGTACTTCGAGGCCGTGAAAGTCATACGATTCCACACCGCCGCCGTGGATCGAAACCGCTTCCTGAATCTTCGCCCGTGCGGGGAGTTCCAGCGGTGGACGCCGTTGCGCCAGCGGCACGGAGCTGCCAGCCATGAAAGGAAAATTCAGTTCGCGCGAGGTGTCGTACATTTCCTTCCCCCAATCCCAGCGATACGACAAATGCTTGTCATTGTAAACTGGCGCCACCTTGCCGCTCCGCCGAAACACCGCCACGATTTCGTCGAAGAAACGTTTGCGGGGATATTCACACTGTCCCTTCTCGTTGACCGGATAGGTTCCGTGTTCGCCGATGGAGAGCACGGCATCGACGGCCAGCTTGTCACCGCCGAGACAGAGCGCTTCGTTGATCGTCTTGTAGATTGGAATTCTGTACTTCTCCGCAAACGCGCGACCCAGTTCGCCGTCCGGAAACTGGTCCGCATACAGGCTGACCACGTCCATGTCGGGAGAAATCCATTTGCCGTTGAACAGATACGGCTCGACGAAGTTTTCCAGAATAACGTGGGCATGGCTGCGGTACGTGAAGGCCGTGATGACCGCGGCAACTTTCACGCGTTTGCCAGTGGCGGCGAACGCGGAAGCGGGCATGGCGGACGCCAGCATGAATCCGCCGGCGAATTGGCTGCCGCGCTTAAGAAACTCTCGTCGGCCGATTTTACATTGAGTGCTCATGATGAATTTAGTTTTTGGATTCCGGTTTCTGCTCCAACGGCGGAGGGTCCTCGTCGAATCTCGCCACAAAGGCTTCGGGTGTCAGACCGGATTCCCTCAAGGTTGTCATCTTGGACCAACCTTCCGGCCCCGGCCCGGTGGCGACGGACAACCATTCATCGGCCACTGCTTTGCGCGAAGCCGACAGCGGCCAGGTTGCCCCGGTTTCCATGCATTCACTTTGTAGCGCCGTCCACCGCTCCAGCCAGACGTAACGAACCGGCAGGTGACCTTGCCGCACGCGCCAGAGTTTTTCGGGATCATCCTTCACCGCCGCTTCGGCCTGTTGCCACAGTTTCTCCGCGCGCGACAGCGGTTCAAATTTGAAAAACGGGGTGCCGGTTTTGGAAAAGCAGGTCAGGTTGTAGCCACGCGACGCCTGATACATCACGTTGAAATACTCCTGGATGATTTTTGCCGCCGCGGCGCCGTAGTAGCCTTCCAAAAACTCTTTGATCAGAGCTTTGTCATCCTGGTTCGGATTCCAAAGCAGCCGCGCCAGAACCCAGGCGCGCAACTCCGCCATTTCCGAACCGTGAGATTGATAAGCGCCCTGCTCGAACAATCCTTTAGTGTTGTGCTGATGAAAAAAGCGGACGTTTGGGCCGAGCGAAAACCAGTTCGGATGCGGCTGCACGTAGTGGGCGAAGTCGGTGGTGTAATCCCAAACGTAAAGCCGGTTGCAGATTCTTGACCAGTCGCGCATGTCCTGCGCGAACGTTGCGTTGGCCGGATCTTCCAGCGGCACGCCGAAATTGCATTCGATGGAACAGAGCCGCACGATCACATTGGGGAGCGGCTTGATGGTCTTGGGCGCGCGGCGGGTGTATTGATACGCGAGCGTGTCTATGGCGACATTCGGGAAATCGCGCCCGACTTTTTCCGCCACATAATTCACGAAGCTCAACATCGTGCCGGCGTGACTGCCCTCGGCGTCATCGATGGCTTTGCAATTTTCACACTGACACGCACCGTGCCAGTCGTTTTGCGACACGGAAATGATCGTTGCCTCCGGCGATTCGCGCAGCCACTCCTTCACGCGCTCAACCATGAAATCGCGAAGGTCGGGATTGGTAAGACACAACTGCGCCTTGTTCGTCGTTCGTTTGCCATCGATCAGGCTGTACCATTCGGGATGGTCCTTGAAATACTTCTCCGGCGGCACGAGCGGGTAAAACGTATGGACGAACCCTTTGTAACTGATTTTGCCGCCCATCGCCGGCGTGAGGCGCGCGCTGTTGCCGTTGTAATAATTTCGCGCCGCCCATTTCCCGTCGAACGCGGGAAACCAAAACGGCTCGCGATATTCAAACGCCGGTTTCTCCCGCTTGTTCAAATTTGGAATGCGCAGATTTGGTTGTTGCGGAACATTAGAGGCCCACGGTGCCCACCAGCGCACGCCACATTGCTCATCGAGAAACCGGTTCACCGCGTAAAGCGTTCCACGCGGCCGGCCACCCGCCAGCAACAATCTGTTCCCTTTTGTGCGAATGACAAGCTCTTCGCCGCCGAGTTTTTCAAAGTCAACGTCCGGAAAATACTTCTTTGCCGCCGCGCCTGGCCCGATGATGATCGCGCGGCTGGGCGCTTTCTCCATTCCGTCCCGCACCTCAAAATCCGCGCCGGTGATTTGCTTCAATGTCTGCGCCAGTTCATTGGCCGCGTAACGTTCGGCCTCGGTCGCATCGGCCTGGCGGATGATGGCGCAGTTCGCTTTGCCTTTTTCGGCGATTGTGAATCCGGCCTGCATTGCGGCAGTGTAGAACGCGAGCAGTGTGGTGAGAAGTATTCGCCAGTTTCGAGACACCGACGCTTGGGTTGTAGATATTTTCATAGGTCGATAGTAATGATGTTGTAGAACGCCGCACGGCAAACGCCAAGCTTCGATTTTTCCCTGCCCTTGGCATGACGAATTAAACCGCAAAGGCACGCGGACGAACGCACATGGCACTGACGAACTTCGGATTCAAGGGATTCGACGAAACGAAGCAGGCAAGTGGGCAGGCAAGGTCAACTCGTATCGAAACTGGCTGCGGTTGGTAAATCTGCGTGCTTGGTGTCCATCTGTTGGGAAATTGCTTTTTGACGCGCTGCAATTCATGTATGATTTTCAATAAGCCGAAACATTCGGTTATCCTGTGTTAAGAAAGATGAATTCTGAAAAATTTCTTCGATTGACTTCCGGTTTCGAATGCGGACTTGCCCTCGCCGTGACCGTGGCCGCGTTGCTGCTCGGCGAACCTGCGCGCGCCGCCGAGACGACAAGTCCCGTCGCCGCCGCCACTGAGTCGTTGGCCTTGCAATTGCCCGCCCCCACACTCAAGGGCACGCCGGCCGACCTGCCCGCCGGGCCGAACATTGAGCCGCCTTCGGACAAACCGCGCCCCGCGTTCTTCGTGCCCAAGGGCGTGAAGAACGTCGCCGCCGGCAAGCCGGTGACCAGCAGCGTCAAACCGTTCACCGGCGAGTTGAGCCAGATCACCGACGGCAAGAAGGAGGCGTTCGACTACGACGCGGTGGAGATGAAGAAGGGTTCGCAATGGGTGCAAGTGGACTTGGGCGAGAGTGTCGCGATTTACGCCATCGTTCTGTGGCACGACCACCGTTACGTCCAGGTGATGCACGACGTGATCGTGCAGGTTTCCGACGATCCAGAATTCAAAAATGGCGTGACGACGCTGTTCAACAACGACGTGGACAACTCCTCCGGTCTCGGTGTCGGCACCGACCGCGAATATTTCGAGAAGCACGCGGGGCGAATCGTTGACGGCAAAGGTGTCACTGCCCGTTACGTGCGCAGCTTCACCCGTGGCGGCAGTTTGAGTGCGTTGAATTGCTGGCAGGAAATTGAAGTGTACGCGCTGCCGGCCAAATGAACCACTGGAGCGCAGCGGCGGCTTTTCAAGCCAGGGTTCGTTTACATCTTCATGGATGAATTGGGCTACACTGCCCTGGTCACGACCACGGGATTGAACATAGGAAGCTTTCAGCAAAATTCCAACGGCTCGATGCGCGCCCGACCTGGATCGTGGGCAACACGACCGGGCACATTCTCGCGTAGTCATCGCCTGGGAAAATCACCGGCTTAACAACGGTTGCTCATGCGGACTGCAACGGAAGGTGCGACTCCAGACGGGTTTGGTTGAAAGTTTGAAATCGAATTCCTTGACACGACTCCGCGTCTGCGTTACACGAAGGATCGGCAGGACCGAATGCCAAGTCTCACGGGTACCGGAAACGCAGGACCCAAACTTCTCACGAATCATGAAAAAACTTCACCGCAGGAAATTTCTCAAAAGCACTTTCGCCGCCGCCACGGGCCTGGCGCTCGCGCCCACTATCATTCCCGCCTCGGCCCTGGGACGCGGTGGCGCGGTGGCGCCGAGCGAACGTATTGTGCTGGGCGGCATCGGCATCGGCGGGCGCGGCCGGGACGATCTGCGCGCGATGCTGCCCGAGAAGGACGTGCAGTTCGTCGCCACCTGCGATCCGCAGAAGGCGCGGCGCGAAATCGTAAAGAAATTCGTGGACGAGCATTACGGCAACACCGATTGCAAGCTCTACGCGGACATCCGCGAGTTTCTAGCGGAGCGCACGGACATTGACGCAGTCCTGAGCGCGACCGGTGACCGCTGGCACGCGCTGGCCGCCATCTGGGCGATGCGCGCGGGCAAGGACATTTATTCCGAGAAGCCCTCCTCGATGACCATTGCGGAGGGCCGCGCCGTGGCGGATACGGCCAAACGCTACGGCCGCGTTTATCAAACCGGCACGCAGCGGTTGAGTGAGGCGAATCATGTTTATGCCATTGAACTGGCCCGCAGCGGGCGGCTCGGCCAGGTCCACACGGCCTACGCGCACATTGCGCCGTGGGACGCGGCCGAGATGCGGCACGACTGGCTGCCCGGCCAACCCGAACCGCCGAAAGAGCAATCGGATTGGGACCTCTGGCTCGGCCCGTGCCCGTGGCGGCCGTACCATCCTGAATACACGCGCGGGGGCTGGCGCGGCCATTACGACTTCCACACAAGCTGCATTGGCGAATGGGGCGCGCACACGTTTGCCCAAGCCCAGGCGGGACTCGGCATGTTGCACACCTCGCCCGTCCACTACCAATACGTCAACAACATCAGCGGCGACGGCATGGTGACCAAGTTTGCCAACGGCACGAAGCTCATCCTGTCGCGCGGCGACAAACACTGGCACGGCTCCTGTGGTGAACGTTTCGACGGGCCGGAAGGCTGGATCGGCGCCGCCGACGGCTATCGGAAGACCGAGGCGTCGTCACCCAAGTTGCTGGAGGATTTCGACAAGGTGGTCCACGAATACCAGACGCGCACGCAACGCGCCATGAGTCACACCCGCAATTTCCTCGATTGCGTGAAGTCGCGCCAGTTGCCGGTGGCCAACGCGGAAGTGATGCACCGTTCCATGAGTACCGTGCACGCGGCCAACATCTGCATGTGGCTCAAGCGCGACCTGACCTATGATCCGGTGAAGGAGGAATTTGTCAACGACGCCGAGGCCAACCGTCTTCGGTCCCGCGCGATGCGCGAACCGTTCATCATTTGATCAACGAGCCACCAATCTCAACAACCATGAAAACGAAAAGCATTTTTCTAACGGCGGTGCTGTTGTGCGCCACAGCCGGCGCATTCGCGCAAGCTGCCAAGCCCGAGCCCACGCCCCTCCTCACGCAATCCCCGGACAAACTCATCGGTGTGCTCAAGTCCAAAGCCGGTCGGAAGGAAAAGGCCGATGCCTGTCGCGAACTCGCCGTCATTGGCACCAGCAAGGCCGTGCCCGTGCTCGTCGGTTTGCTCGCGGATGAGGAACTCACCCACATGGCCCGCTACGCGTTGGAAACCATCCCCGACCCTGGTGTGGACCAAGCGTTACGCGGCGAACTGACGCGGCTCAAAGGCCGGCCGCTCGTTGGAGTTATCGGCAGTCTCGGTGTGCGCAAAGATGCCAAGGCCGTGAAGCCCTTGTCGCAATTGCTCGGTCATACCGATCCCGAAGTCGCCCAGGCCGCCGCGCGTGCGCTCGGCAAAATCGGCACCGCCGAGGCCGCCAAAGCCATTGAGAATGCCCTCCCGACAACCGCGCCCGCGAACCGGCTCGCGTTCTGTGAGGGTTTGTTCCGTTGCGCCGAGACCTTCACATCCAAAGGCAAAACAAAAGAGGCCATCGCGCTTTACGATCGGCTTCGCGGATTGACCGAAGTTCCGCACCAAGTCCGCGCCGGTGCGCTGCGCGGCGCCATCATCACCCGGGGCCAGGGCGGTCTTGGGCTGCTCAAAGAATTTCTCACCTCCAGCGACCGTGTCTTGTTCAACGCCGCCGTTCGTGCGTCGCTCGAAATGTCCGGTGCCGACGTGACCCGAGTGCTGACGACCAGCCTGCCGCAACTCCCAGCCGACAATCAGATTGTCCTCATGCAAGCGCTCGGAAGTCGCGGTGACGATTTGGCGGTGTCCGCGCTTGCCACCCAGGCAAGGGCAGGTGCGAAGGCCACCCGCGTAGCCGCCCTCCGCGCCGTGGCCGCCATCGGTCATTCTTCCTCCGTGCCTGTGATGGTCGAGTTGATCGAGGACCCGGAAAACGAAATCTCGCAGGCCGCGCTGGATGGGCTGGCGGGAATTCCGGGCCGGGAAGCTGACACGGTCGTGCTCAATATGGTCAAAAGCCCGAAAGCTGAGCGTCGGATTGCAGGCATTGAACTGATCGGCCGACGCCGGATGGCCACGGCCGCTCCCGCATTGCTGACCGCCGTCTCCGACTCCGACGCCAAGGTGAGAGCCAGCACCCTCCAAAGACTGGGCAGACTGGGCACACCCGCCGAAGTGCCCGACTTGATAAAACTGTTGTTGCGTTCGACCGACACGCAAGACCTCGATGGTTTGGCGGAGGCATTGAGCGGTATTTGCACCCGCGCTGGTTCGCCTGCACCGGCCACTGAACAAATCATCACCGCATTGGCGAGCGCGCAGCCTGCACAAAAAGGAGCCTTGCTCAACGTTCTTGGTGCAGTCGGCGGAGAGAAAGCCCTCGCTTCGGTACGCGCCGGGTTGAGTGATCCGAACGCAGAAGTTCGGGATGCCGCCTTGCGTGCGCTGTCTGAGTGGCCCGATGCGGCAGCCGGGCCGGACCTCTTGCAAGTCGTGCGTTCAGCGGCGAACGGCAATCAGCGCGATGTGGCTTTTCGCGGCTACGTGAGGCTCGCCCGCGAATCAGGTGGGACGCCTGCCGAGAAGCTCAAGATGCTGACCGAAGCGGCAACCTTGACGACCAGTCCCCAGGAAAAAATGCTCGTGCTCGCCGGGTTGGGAGACATCCTTTCGGTTGAGTCGCTTCGATTGGTGACGCCACATTTGTCGGACCCGGCGGTGGCCGATGAGGCCGGCGCCGCGGCCGTCAAGATCGCCGAGAAACTCGACGCCAAAGATTCCGCTGACATCGGGACGTCGTTGAACCAGGTGCTGAAGTCCGCCAAGTCGCCACAGATTCTCGACCAGGCGCGCAAGCGAATGAACCAGCTCAAATTGCCGATTCCATGACCCGTGCTCGAACGGCTCGCAAACAGTCATCGGCTGGAACCCGCCAGCGTCTGCACTCTCAGGGTTGAAATGGATTTTCTCCCCGTGCCCGTGGCGGCAGGCGTCCCCGCCGGCCGTAGATCCGGAGCGTCCTGCCCGGCGAAAAAGACCTGCCGGCGCATCAACGCGCCGGGAAATCGCGTGAGGTGCTGAACACTTCGCCCGTCCATTCCAGGCGGCAAGACGCCGGCTCTCCACCGCAGGCAGGAGAGCCAGACGCTACCGTCCCGGTCCAGTTTGGGCGGCGAGGGTGGGAGGCGTGGCGGCTCAACGCTCGCTTGGAGAATTTCGTGATAAGGGCTTGCGCGTGCTGGCGGATTCTAAATGAACCATTCGTCCGTATCCGGAGGCCGTGCAAACGTGCGACCCGGAAGCTGTTCGTGAACTCCCCCGGACACAAAGCGCTGAAGGATCGTTGGGTAAACCAATGCTCATATCGGTTGGTGCGCGATTCACCACTTCAATTCCTGCAAGCGCCGCGCAACTTCCTCGGCGTTGGCGCGGCTGTTGAAGGCGCTGATGCGGAAATAGCCTTCGCCTTTTGAACCAAAACCGCTACCGGGCGTGATGACCACGTTTGCCTCGCCGAGGATTTTATCGAACGCCTGCCAACTGGTGGCACCCTTTGGCGTGTGCACCCAGATGTACGGCGCGCTGACGCCGCCAAAGACTTTCAGCCCAGCCTGCTTCGCTCCCGCACGCAACACCGCGGCGTTGCCCATGTAATGTTCGATAAGTGACTTCACCTGCGCCTTGCCTTCGGCGGAGTAAAGCGCCTCTGCGGCGCGCTGCACGATGTAACTCACGCCGTTGAACTTCGTCGTCGTGCGCCGCGCCCAAAGCGGATGCAGCGGCTTGGCCTCGCCGGACTTTGTCTGCGCGTTGAGGGACTTGGGCACGACGGTGAATGCGCAGCGCGTGCCAGTAAACCCACCGTTCTTCGAGAAGCTGCGAAACTCGATGGCACACTCGCGCGCGCCGGGGATTTCGTAAATCGAATGTGGCAGCGCCGGGTCGCTGATGTACGCTTCATACGCCGCGTCGAACAAAATGATCGCCCTGTGTTCGAGGGCATATTTCACCCACGCTTCAAGTTGGGGACGATTGGCGACCGCGCCGGTCGGATTGTTCGGTGAGCAAAGATAAATCACGTCCACCTGGCGCTTCGGCGGTTCGGGAATGAAACCGTTGCCCGGTCGGCACGGCAGGTAAACGAGCTTGGAGTAAGTGCCGGCTTCGTTGGCAGGACCCGTGTGGCCCGCCATCACGTTCGTGTCCACATAGACCGGATACACCGGGTCGCTGATGGCAATTTTGTTTTTGCCGCCAAGAATGTCGAGGATGTTGCCCGTGTCACACTTCGTTCCATCGCTGACGAAGATTTCGTCATCGGCCACGTCGCAACCACGATCGCGGAAATCATTTTGTGCAATGGTGGCGCGAAGCCATTCGTAACCTTGCTCCGGGCCGTATCCTTTGAATGTCTCACGCCCGGCCATTTCGTCCACGGCCTTGTGCATCGCGGCGATGACGGCGGGTGGCAGCGGCTCGGTCACGTCGCCAATGCCGCAGCGGATGAGGCGTTTGGCAGCTTCGGGATTGGCGTCGCAAAATGTCTTCACGCGCCGGCTGATTTCTGGAAACAGATAGCCGGCCTTCAGTTTCAAATAGTTCTCGTTCAAATAAGCCATGATCTTTGTCTCAGTTTGAAATCAAAGTGCGGACGTTAGTCGAAGCGGCATGGCAAAGCAAGCGGGTCAACCTCGTCGAACCATCGGCAGCGCGAAATTCAACTGTCTTTCGGTCTGAATCCGGGCGGTAAATTGGAGGCGGGCGGGGTGGCACTTGCCGGTGCCGGTTTGGGTGGAGCTTGGACTAGTTTTATCTCCGCCGCCGGCTTCCCAAAATCTGGATCAATTCTGGCGAGGCGCTCACGGGCTTTGACCGCCGCCGTGGTTTCGCCATATTCCGCCGCCACGCGGCGCAGCAACGCGACAGTTTTGTCCGGCTGACGCAGCTTGGAGTACAGATTGCAAAGCCGGATGGCCGACCAACCCCAGCGGTCCGGCGGCAGTTTCAGTTTAAGGACTTCCTCGTACTCCAACGCAGCGGCCAGTTGATTCCTCAAATCCTTGTCGTAGATCTCCGCGATCCGCACCGCCGCATTCGTATCGCGCGGGTTTTTCTGAACATACTCGCGCAAAAGCCGGATGGCTTGGAGCGGGTCACCGTCGCCGCGCACCTGTTCTGCCTGGAGATATTCGGGATCGAGACTCTCCTCCTCGGCATCCGTGAACAGCAATTCCTCAGTCCGGTCGCCCATGTAATTGACGATGTCATACGCGCCGATCAGCCCGAGGGTAATCACCACCAAGAGAAATCCGACGCCGTAGCCCGCGGCGTGCGTATGGAAGAACGCCGCCGCAAAAACGCCCGTGAACAGGATCAAGCCCGCATACAAAATTATTTTTGCCCTTCCGCTCATTTCGGATGTTGATCAGTTTAAACCGCCAACCTCAGCTTAAAAAGAATTTTCAGCACGGCTCATAATAACATTCCGGCCACTGTGGCCGTCAAATAACTTGCCAACAATCCGCCGATCATCGCGCGAATGCCCAGTTTGGCCATGTCGCCGCGACGCTCAGGCGCGAGCGATCCAATGCCGCCGACCTGGATGGCGATGCTTGCGAAGTTGGCGAAGCCGCACAATGCGTAGGTGGCCAGAACGAAGCTGCGTTCATCAACGACTGTCTTCGGGTTGGTGAGCGAGAGATAGCCAATGAATTCATTCAGGACGATGCGCTCCCCGAGGATGCCGCCGATCTTCAGACAATCCTGCGTCGGCACGCCCATCAGCCAGGCGAACGGCGCGTTCACCCAGCCGAAGATCGTCTGCAACGTGACCGGGGTTGCGACGCCCAACTTCGCTTGCGGAAAGGTGATGAGATAATTCGCCAGCGCCACGACGGCGATGAACGCAATGAGCATGGCCATGACATTGATCGCGAGCGTCATGCCCTCGCTGGCGCCGCGACAAAGAGCATCGATGCCGTTGGCCGTGGTGCGGGGCACGTCGGCGGGCGCGGTGGCGGCGGTTTCGCTTTGCTCGGTCTCGGGCAGCATCACTTTCGAGATGAGCAACGCCGCCGGCGCGCTCAGCACGGACGCGGTGAGCAAATGCCCGGCGATGTCATTGTGCCCGGCGTCCATTCCCATTTTAATGTAAACCGCCGCGACGCCGCCCGCGATGGTCGCCATGCCGCCGGTCATCAAGCAGAGCAATTCGCTGCGTGTCATGCGCGCGACATAAGGTTTGATGACCAACGGCGCTTCCGTCTGACCCATGAAGATGTTGGCTGCTGCCGCAAGCGTCTCACTGCCGCTCGTCCGCATCACCTTGCGCATCACCCACGCGACTGCGTGAACAATTTTTTGCAAAATGCCCCAGTGATAGAGCAGCGAAGAAAGCGACGAGACGATGATGATCGTGCCGGTTACCAGAACGGCGAATACCAGCGGGCGGTTGGGAAAAACCTGGCGCATGGTTTCGTCCACGGCCAGCGGACCGAAGACGAACTGGCAGCCTTCATTCGAGAATTGAATCAACTTGGTGATCGCGCGCCCGGTGAGGTCGAACACTGTGTGGCCAGCGTCGGTCTTAAGAATGAGCACCGCAAAGACGAATTGCAGCGCGATGCCCCAGATGACCGTGCGCCAGGGAAACAATTTACGGTTCAACGAAATCGCCCAGGCGAGCGCGACGAAAACCACCAGCCCCAGCAGGCTGATCAGCTTGAGTTGCATGACGTGGACGGTAGCGGGTCGCGGGGAGTGAGTCGAGCGCCCAATCAACCGTCAGCAGTCGAGGTCTTTTGGCGCTGATCGATTTAGAGCGGTTGCCGAATTAATTTTCCGACTACAAATACGCAGAACCCTCACCCGGTCTTCGACCACCCTCTCCCCATCGGATGGGGAGAGAAGAGGTGAGGGGCAATTCGGAAATTAATTCTGGCAAACAGTATATTCACTTTTTCCTACGTGACCGCACGCGACTTTCATGGCATCCTCGTCGCGTGACAATCACTGAGGCCACCAAGCTCTTGGAACTGTTTCGCACCGGCCGCGTCCGCCGCGAGAAGGTGTTGCGCGCCTTTCAACGGGCGCCGCTGGCCGACCTCGGTTTTGCCCAGGTGGACACGCACCGCGCGCTGCGAAAGGGTTTCCCGGAGGTCATTTTCGGCGCGGGCAAGACGCCGGCACAAGTGGTCAGAATCGCCGCCAGAATTTACGAACACGAACAGCGGTTGCTCGTGACGCGGATCACTCCGGAGCACGCGCGGGCGCTACACAAAAAATTCAAGCGCACCGTGCATCACGAAATTCCCCGCTGCGTCACAATTGAAAGGAAGCCATTGCGGAAACGCGCTGGAACGATTGCCGTTCTCTGCGCCGGCACGAGCGATTTGCCGGTCGCCGAGGAAGCGGCGGTCACGGCGGACATCATGGGCAATCGCGTGGAGCGGATTTACGATGTCGGCGTCGCCGGATTGCACAGGCTGTTGAGCCGACTGGAATTGATTCAACGTGCGAACGTGATCGTCGTCGTGGCAGGCATGGAAGGCGCGTTGCCGAGCGTGGTTGCCGGGCTGGTTTCAAAGCCGGTGATTGCGGTGCCGACGAGTGTCGGTTACGGCGCGAACTTCGGCGGCATCACGGCGCTGCTCGGCATGTTGACGAGTTGCGGGAGCGGCGTCACCGTAGTGAATATTGACAACGGCTTCGGCGCGGGGTATGCGGCGAGTCAGATCAACGCGCTTTGGAGCGGCGGTCTGTGACCGCCAATTGAATCGCATGACTGCATTGACGAGGCAAACGCTGGAAGCAACGTCGACGGAATGAATCAACAACGCAAAAGGTGGTTGCGAGTGGCCGCATCTATCAATTGTTCGTTGTGGCTGCTTACAGCAACATGGGGCTTGGTGGACATAGAGCAAGCATTTAACCGAGAATTCGCTCGGTCAGAGGACCGGCGAGAAGCCACCAATCGAATAGCGGAGGTGACCCGAATTCACCAGGTCAATCTTCGCGATCCTTATGGTATGTTTGGCCCTTCTGGTACGCGAGGGCAACGAGTGCCCGTTGGGTGGTGGCGTTATCGAACAATGGGTATTCCTCTCGCACCGTTCTTGATCATGGACGAAGCAGGTTATCAGGTTGGGCAGTTAGATGGAGTAGGCGGCCGCAGAATTGTTTTTTGGTTTTTTGGCTGGAGTCGCGAATGGTGGATAAAGTACTACTGGCTTTCTTAGGAGTATTTCTTTAAACGTGAAAACACTTTATCTCGATATTTTCAGCGGCATCAGTGGGGACATGTTTCTGGGCGCGCTGATTGACCTTGGCGTCAATGTTCCTCAACTGGAGCGCGAGTTGGCCAAGCTGAAACTGGATGGCTACCATCTGCACGTCGCGCGAAAACAGAAAGCGAACATCGAAGGCATCAAGTTCGACGTGCACCTGGAACACGAGTATGCCCACGGACACACGCATGAACACACGCACGCCGACGGCACAACTCACGCGCACCAGCACGACAATCACGACCATGACCACGAGCACAGCCACTCGCACAGTCCCCATGGCGGCCCGCTCGTCAAAACGTCACCGGGCCAGATAGAGTTGAGCGTTTTTGAAACGAACGTTCCGCCACGTTTCCGACTTTATTTCTACGATGCCAAGGGAAAGGCGGTGGCGCCGCCAACAGCCAGTAACGTCGGGTTGGAAACCATTCGTGACGGCCGAAAAAGGCAATCGTTCAAGTTCAAACGCCACGGTGATTACCTCGAAGCAACTGATGAACTGCCCGAGCCACACGAATTCACCGCGATCCTCAAGCTCAAGCGCGGCAGCCGGACGGAGACCCACAAAACGCAGTTCATCGAAGATCATCATCATCACGAACACGAACACGGGCGAAACTTTGCCGAGATCAAGAAGCTGATTCTGTCCAGCGCCCTCTCGGATTGGGTGAAACAGAAATCGATCGCTGTGTTTCATCGCGTGGCGGTGGCGGAAGGAAAGATTCACGGGATGTCGCCGGAGAACGTGCATTTCCATGAAGTCGGCGCGGTTGATTCGATTGTCGATATCGTCGGGGCGTGTGTTGCATTGGAACTGCTGGACAGACCGCGCGTTCTGGCGTCGCCGCTCGTCGAGGGCACGGGTTGGATCAATTGTGCGCATGGACGGTTTCCAATTCCCGCACCGGCCACACTGGCGATCCTTGGTGAGCGCGGCGTTCCGATTTCACAATGCGAGGAGCCGCATGAACTGGTCACGCCGACGGGCGCGGCGTTGCTCGCGGAATTTGTCGCACGTTTCGGCCCGATGGAAGGATTGACCGCGACGAAGATAGGTTTTGGCCTCGGGACGCGTGACAACCAGACACGACCCAATGTGCTGCGCGCGGTTCTTGGGGAAACGACTGCGACGAGCGGCGCTGCGCACGATTGGCAGACGGACACCATCGCGGTTCTGGAAACGAACCTGGACGACATCAACGCCGAGTTGCTCGGCCATTTTGTGGAACAGGCGCTGGCGGCGGGCGCGCTGGATGCGTTTCACACCCCGATCCAGATGAAGAAGAATCGGCCCGGCGTGCTGCTGACTGTTTTGTGCGCGGCAGCGGAGGCGGACAAATTCACCGAGTTGATGTTGCGCGAGACGAGCGCGTTTGGCGTGCGCCGCACCATGGCGGAGCGGCGCAAATTGCAACGTGAGTTTGCGGAAGTCAAAACACCGTGGGGTAAAGTGACCGTCAAACTCGGCAAGCTCGATGGAAAGGCAATCCAAGCGACGCCGGAATTTGAATCGTGCAAAAAACTGGCGGAGGAGGCTGGTGTTCCATTGAAGCAGATTTACGAAGCGGCAACCAAAGCGGTTAAACCTTGATTTATGATTGATTCTGAACTCTTGAAGATTCTCTGCTGCCCGGAGACGCATCAAGCTGTCTCGCTCGCTGACTCGTTGCTCATCGTCAAGTTGAACGAACAAATCGTGGCGGGAAAACTGCAAAATCGCGGCGGCCAGTTGTTGAAGGAAAGAATCGACGGGGGATTGATTCGTGCCGACGGCAAATTTGTTTATCCCATTCGCCAGGATATTCCGGTGATGCTGATTGACGAGGCGATTCCGGTGGCGGCGTAGAAAACACCCAACCTCCAAACACCCAAATACCCAAGCAGTCACTTTGGGTATTTGTGGTACTTGGCTGCTTGGGTCTTTAGCTCGTTCCCTTCTGACTGGCAATTAGGCTGGGGCCAGATATTCTCGTCTTTGCTTTATGAAGAAATGGTTGAACCCAGTTGAATCCGTGATCGCCGATTTGCAGAAGGGCAAAATGGTGATCGTGGTGGATGATGCCGACCGCGAGAACGAGGGCGACTTGATCATGGCCGCTCAATTTGTCACGGCGGGCACGGTCAATTTCATGGCCAAGCACGGACGCGGATTGATCTGCGTGCCGACAACTTCCGAACGGCTGAAACAACTCGGCATCGAGCGGATGGTGTTGCAAAACCGGGAGACGTTCAAAACCGACTTTCAGGTTAGCGTTGATGCCGCCAAAGGAATCACGACTGGCATCAGCGCGGCGGATCGGGCGCGCACGATCGAGATCATGGCGGACTCGACGGCGTTGCCGGACGACCTGGTGCAACCGGGGCATGTCTTTCCGTTGCGCGCGCGACCAGGCGGCGTTTTGCAACGGGCAGGTCACACGGAAGCGGCGGTTGACCTGGTGAAGCTCGCGGGGTTTCGTCCCATCGGCGTCATTTGCGAAATCATGAGCGATGATGGGTCGATGGCGCGTTTGGGGGAGTTAATCCGATTTGCCCGGCGACATCGGCTGAAGATTTGCACCATTGAAGCGCTGATCAAGCATCGTCGCGCCCGCGAGAAGCTGGTGGAGCACGTTGAGATGGTGAAGATGCCCACGGAATACGGGGATTTTGAATTGCATCTCTACCGTTCACATACCGACGGACAGCATCATCTGGCGATCGTTAAAGGCGATGTCTCGGGTAAAAAGAATGTCCTCGTGCGCGTTCACAGCGAATGCCTCACCGGCGATGTGTTTGGGTCGCGCCGCTGCGATTGCGGGCCGCAGTTGCATCAGGCGATGCGGCAGGTTGCCAACGAGGGATGCGGGGTGATTGTTTATATGCGGCAGGAAGGGCGGGGAATTGGTCTGGCATCGAAGATCAAGGCCTACAAATTGCAGGAGCGCGGCTACGACACCGTGGAAGCGAACAAGAAGCTGGGCTTTCCCATGGACTTGCGCGAATACGGTTTGGGCGCGCAAATCCTTGTGGACCTGGGTTTGAAGACGATTCGGTTGCTGACCAACAATCCGAAGAAAATCGTCGGGCTGGAAGGCTACGGTCTGGAGATTGTCGAGCAGGTGCCGATCAAAGTGAAAGCCAATCCGCACAACGCGAAGTATTTGAAGACGAAGCGGGAGAAGTTGGGGCATTTGTTATAGTTTGCGAATTAAGAACTCCGATTTCTTCGGCCTAGATGAAAACCTTGCAGGAACTCATCAACCGCGAAGACCCTGCCTGGCCGTTGGTTCGACAATGGATCGCGGAAGCTGCAAACCCTGTTGAGATTTTGCCGCCGCCTGATGACGCCACGCGCGAGAGAGCTTTGATTAACACGCAAGTCACGACACGCTCGCCGATGGGAGCAATTACTTATGAGAGCGGAGGCATTCTAATCGACCATGGTTGGTTGCGTATCTTAGCCGCCGGCCACCCACGTCTTCCCCGTTCATTGCCGGGCTGGAATTCTGATCGCTCATTTACAGTGTCTGGTCAGCGACCCTCCTTTTTGCTTATTGCCGACGATGTCGTTGGCGGTTTTTTTGCCATTGATGGAGGCGGGCTTGGATTTGAACGTGGCAAGGTTTGTTATCTTCCGCCGGACACTTTAACTTGGGAAAATACCGAAAAAGGCTATTCGGATTTTCTTGTCTGGTGTTTCAAAGGCGATTTGGCGACGTATTACGAGGCAATGCGATGGGGAAGCTGGCAGAAGGATTTGGAAACAGTCGGCGGCGACGAGGTCTTTGGTTTTTTACCGCCTTTGTGCATCGGCGATTCACCCGTTGCTAAACGGGGTAGAGAGCTTATTAGCGTGTCCAAGATTTACGAACTGCATGTAGCGCAAAGTAACAAATAGCATGTTGAAACTCGTCAGAACCAACCCGACCGGGGACTGCGGTACCTTCGTCCTCGTCGCGTTGGATTGACAGCAGACCAAGAGCAGTCCATTTTCAGGCCATGAAAGTTTTGAGTGTCAGCAGCGCCAAGTCAAGGCTGGGACGGGTGATTGACCAGGTGATCAAAACGCGCGAGCCGGTGGTCATTCCGCGCGGTGAGAATCATGTGATGATTGCGCCGTATCAATTGCCTACGCCGGATGAATCGGAACTGGCGCGCGTGTTCCGCGAGATGGACAATGGCCGCGCGCCAATCGAAGAAGATGCCGAGTTGCTGGGAGCGATTCAGGAAGAAGTCCGCAAATACCGCGCTGAAAAGCGACGTCGGAAATGACGGTCGGCTTCGACACGAACGTGTTTGTCTCCGCGGCGGCTTCCCAAATGGGTTCTTCGCGCCGCTGTTTTGTTTTGCTCGCGCGTCGAAAGTTTCTGCTGGCTGTGACCAAGGAGATTTTACACGAATACGAACGCACCGCCGAAGAGTTGTCGCGCAGGCCGGGAAGATATCACGGCATGAAGTGGCGTCCGCTGTTTCGCTGGGTGCATGACAAGGCGGCTTATTTCGAGCCACCACCGGTGGGCAAACAGCGCAGCCGCGATCTCGCCGACGATATTTTCCTGGCGTGTGCGCTGGCCAGCGGGGCAAAATTCATCGTGTCGCACGACCGGGATTTGCTGGCGTTGGAAAAGCCTTTTGGCATTGAGATCATGACACCAGCGGTTTTCGTCGCGCGGGTTAAAACAGTTTGATTATGCTTCGCAAAGTTCAACGGCAAAAATCGCGCGCCACTGGAGGGACGTTCGCCATCGTCGCATCGCGCTACAATGCGCGTTACGTGGACGCAATGTTGCGCGCGGCCAAGACGGAATTGCGGCACGCAGGGGCGAAGATTCAAATCGTCCGTGTGCCGGGCGCTTACGAGATCCCGGTCGTCGCTGCGCGGTTGGCGCGAGCGGGTTCTTCCCACGCATCACGCCTCACGCATCAAGCACCGCTCTCCGCCATCATTTGTCTGGGAGTGATTTTACGCGGCGAAACAACGCATGCGGCGCACATTGGCGAGGCGGTAAGTCGGGCGCTGATGCAGATTCAGTTGGAAACCGAAATCCCCGTCATCCACGAGGTGTTGCTGCTGGAAAACGAGGAACAGGCGCGAGCGCGGTGTCTCGGCAAGCAATACAACCGCGGCATGGAAGCGGCACGAACGGCCCTGGAAATGGCCGTGGTCATGACCACATTGCGTTAAGCGCAATCGTTTGCGTGTCGCCGAAAGCATCAATGAATACAGGGTGATTTGGCGCGTCCTTACTGGAGGAAATGAGTGTTAGCAGACCTTGTGAAAAGTTTCACAAATTTCTTGCAGCGCATTTTCTCGATGATAAGCTTGAGCAAATTTGTTTGAGAAATGACAAAATAAAACTATGAAAACGCACTTTCCGATACTCACCACCATGGCGCTGGCCGTGATCGCGCCGACCTTGTTCGCCGCCGATATCACGGGCAAAGTCACCCTCAAAGGCACGCCGCCGCCGGAGAAGGAGATCGCGCCGCTGATGAACGACCCCATTTGCGGCAAACTCCATACGGCTCCGGTCAAGACCAGGTTTTACGTTGTTGATGCCAGCGGTAATCTGGCCGATGTAGTCGTTTCGCTGAAGGGAGTCAGCGGCAAATCCACTGGTGCGTCGGCGACACCCGCCGTTGTGGACCAAAAAGGTTGTGAATATGCCCCTTACGTTTTCGCGGTCCAGACCGGCCAAAAAATAAATGTGAAGAACTCTGATCCGGTGTTACACAATGTTCATCCCACCCCCGCCGTGGCCGGCAACAAGGAAGAAAACAAGGCGCAGATGCCGAACGGTCCCGATTTGACCTTCGCGTTTGAAAAGCCGGAACCGTTTTTGAAGTTCGCGTGCAATGTCCACCCGTGGATGTTCGCGTATGCCAGCGTTTTCGATCATCCCTACTTCGCCGTGACGGGCAAGGATGGCACTTTCAAGATCGCGAACGTGCCGCCCGGCAAATACACGATTGAAGCGCAGCATCGCAAGGGGGGTGTGGTGACGCAGGAGATCACCGTGGAAGGCGACAAGAAAGTTGACTTCACGATTGAGTTAAAAGGGCAATAATTTTGACCCGGAAAATTTCTTCTCAAACCAAGCCGCTGTGGTTTAATCGACCACGGCGGTCTTGTTTTCAAGGCCGACGTTGATTGGTTTTACCTGGTAATGAAACGATCCACTGAGAATCGCTGGTTGAGCCGTTTTGCTTTTTTGACGGCGCTGGCCACACTTTTTCTGGTGGGTCTTGGCGGCGTGGTGACGAGCAAGGGAGTGGGCATGGCCGTGCCGGACTGGCCCAACACTTTTGGCGAGAACATGTTCCTATTTCCCTTCAGCAAGTGGGTGGGTGGTGTTTTTTATGAACACAGCCATCGTCTGGTGGCATCGGGCGTCGGAATGTTGACGACGATCCTGGCCGTGTGGCTCTGGCTGAAGGAGTCGCGGCGTTGGTTACGCTGGCTTGGCGTGGCCGCCTTTCTGGCTGTGATTTTGCAAGGCGTCTTGGGCGGACTACGCGTGGTTTTCGACAGGTACGGTTGGGGGACGGAACTGGGAATTTTTCATGCAACGATGGCGCAACTTTTTTTTGTGCTGATTTGCTCCATCGCGTTGTTCACCACCCGATGGTGGCAGAACCTCACGGTTGATCGTTACGCATCCGACAGACAGGGCCGGTTGAGATATTACTTTCTCGCAACGACTTTCTTGATTCTCGGCCAGTTGATGCTCGGAGCGACGATGCGACATCAACATGCGGGGTTGGCCATCCCGGATTTTCCGCTGGCCTATGGGAAGGTCTGGCCGGCGATGGACGCGGAGTCAGTGGCGGTTTACAATCAAAACCGGATTGAAGTTCAGGGTGACAACCCGATCACTGCATTTCAAGTCGGCCTGCAAATGGTCCATCGCATCATGGCAGTCGCAATTTTGTTGGCCGTGGTTTTCAGTCTGCGCCAAGGCGTCCGGCACCGCGGCTGGAGAAGTCCTTTGACCCGCCTCTCATGCGTGTGGTTGGGGCTGATTGCGATGCAGATTGCACTGGGTGCCGCGACGATCTGGTCTGATAAAAAAGTCGATGTCACTACCGCGCACGTCGCCGTGGGCGCGCTGTCATTGGTGAACGGAGCCCTGCTCAGCTTGATTGCTTTTCGTTCTCTCAAACCAGCCAGAGTGCAGTCCGTGGCATCGATGACAAGGCAGGCGGCGGCGAATGATTTTACGGCGCAACCGTCCAGCGCAGGCCATCTGCAATAAGAGCGACATGAAAGCCACCGCCCAAACCATCATCGCCGCGCCGCTTGTTGACAAGAAGACGCGGCTGACGGTTTTGAGCGAATTGATCAAAGCGCGGCTGACCATGCTGGTGTTGCTGACGACTTTGGTTGGATTTTACGTTGGTTGCCGGGGAGCGATGGATAATGCGTTGCTGTTCCACACGATGCTGGGGACGGCGTTGGTGGCGAGCGGTGCGGCCGCACTCAACCAATTGTTGGAGCGGGAGTATGACGCCAAGATGCGGCGCACCGAGGATCGCCCGTTGCCCTCGGGGCGGTTGGCCCCTGAAACGGTGCTGATCATGGGCGGGGCGTCCGCCGCCGTGGGCATGCTCTATCTGGCGTTGGCGGTCAACTTGCTGACCAGTCTGCTCGGAGCTGTGACGCTGGTCAGCTATCTGTTCGTCTATACTCCGCTCAAGCGCGTGACTTCGCTCAACACGGCCGTTGGAGCGATTCCGGGCGCGCTGCCGCCATTGATGGGTTGGGTGGCGGCGCGGAACGAGATCACGATCGAAGGCTGGGCGCTGTTCGCCATTTTATTCTTCTGGCAACTGCCGCATTTTCTGGCGATTGCCTGGATGTATCGCGAGGACTATGCGCGGGCCGGGTTCGTGATGTTGCCGGTCATTGATCCGCAGGGGCACCGGACGGGCCGCCAGGCGGTGAGCCACACGCTGGGATTGCTGCCGATCAGTTTGTGTCCGTTTCTGTTCAGGGTCGCGGGCCCGGTTTATGTATTCGGAGCGTTGGTGCTGGGGCTGGGGTTCTTGTGGTTCGCGATCCAATTCTCGCGACACCTGACAAGGCCGCGGGCGCGCCAATTGTTTTACGCGTCGATCTTGTACCTGCCGCTGCTGTTGGGCTTGATGGTGTTCGATAAACTCCGATGAAAACAAAGGACATTCTACCGTTGACACTTGCGGAAAGGCGAAGTTAACTTTCGCCCCTTAAAAATTAGAAACGAGAAATGATTTTGGTTCGCAACGAAAAATTAAAACCATAACCGATACAGAAAAAGCATGGACGCGACCGCACACGCTCTACCGCACACCGGAGTTCACGAAGGACATCACGAGGACGTGAACTTCTGGCGGAAATACATTTTTTCCACCGACCACAAAACCATCGGCATCCAGTACGGCATCACTGGTCTGTGTTTCCTGATGTTCGGCTTTTGTTTGATGGCGTTGATGCGCTGGCAGATGGCGTATCCCGGCACGCCGATCCCGTTGATTGGCGGACTGCTGAATTCGCTGCTTGGAGATGTGGCGGCCAAAGGGATCATGTCTCCGGACCTGTACAACTCTTTCGGTGCGATGCATGGCACGATCATGGTTTTTCTGGCGATTGTGCCGCTGGCGTTTGCCGCGTTCGGAAATTTTGTTGTGCCGCTGCAGATTGGCGCGGTGGACATGGCGTTTCCGCGGGTCAACATGGCCAGTTACCAGGCGTATTTTCTTGGCGGCGTGATCATGCTGGTCAGTTTCTTCATTCCGGGTGGCGCGGCCCAGGCAGGCTGGACTTCATATTCGCCGTTGGCGTCCATCATTGCGACGGACGGACAGACTTTTTGGTTGATCGGCATGGTGTTTCTGATCACGTCATCGCTGTTGGGTGCGGTGAATTTCATTGCTACCATCATCCAATTACGCGCGCCGGGCATGACGTGGATGCGGCTGCCGTTTTTTGTCTGGGCGGAATTTGTGACCGCGTTCCTGCTGTTGCTGGCCTTTCCGCCGCTGGAAGCCGCCGCCGTCATGCAGTTGATGGACAAGGTGGCGCACACGAGTTTCTTTCTGCCGACCGGGCTGGCGGTCGGCGGTGCCTACTCCAACATCAGCGGAGGTGGCAGTCCGTTATTGTGGCAACACCTGTTCTGGTTTCTAGGTCATCCGGAAGTTTATGTCTTGATTTTGCCGGCGATGGGCATTGTTTGTGAAATCATCGCCAATAATACCCGCAAACCGATTTGGGGGTATCGCTCACTGGTTTATTCGGCACTGTGCATCGGGTTTCTCTCGTTCATCGTCTGGGCGCACCACATGTATATGACGGGGATGGGCACGAAAATTGCCACCTTCTTCCAGACGACGACGATGATCATTTCAATTCCGTCGGTGATCATCCTGACGTGTTTCTTCATTTCGTTGTGGGGTGGGTCGATCCGGTTTAACACGCCGATGCTGTTTTGCCTCGCGTTCCTGCCAATGTTTGGCATCGGCGGGCTGACGGGTTTGCCACTGGGACTCAACTTCCCCGACCTGCACCTGCACGACACCTATTACGTTATCGCTCACTTCCATTATATCGTCGCACCAGGAACGATTTTTGCGCTCTTCGCGGGAGTGTATTATTGGTTTCCGAAGGTGACGGGGCGAATGATGAGTGAATACTGGGGCAAGGTGCACTTCTGGCTCTCCTTGATTTTCATGAATCTGATTTTCCAACCGATGTTCGCGCAGGGCATGGCGGGCATGTTGCGCCGCATGTCGGACGGCGGCGCGAGCTATTCGATGGCCAAGGTCCCGGACGGCATCGGCGGCCTCAATGCGACGATGATGCATTTCAACTCGACGATTTCCTGGGCGGCGTGGTGCCTGGGGCTGGCGCAAATCCCATTCATCATCAATTTTTTCTGGAGCATCCGTCACGGCAAACGCGTGACCTCGGACAATCCCTGGGAAGCCACGACTCTGGAATGGCAGACCCCCACACCGCCGCCGCACGGTAATTTCACCAAGCCGATGGAGGTTCATCGGGGTCCGTATGAATACAGCGTGCCGGGGGCATCGAAGGACTTCACGCCGCAGAACGAACCTTAACCAACATGGAAATCCCCTACGCTGTTCAACCCCGCCGGGACACCGGCCTTTACAACGCCAAGGTCGGCATCTGGCTTTTTCTCGCCTCGGAAGTGATGCTATTCGGGGCGTTGTTTTCGTCGTACATCCTGTTGCGCGTAGGCTCGCCGCCGGAGAACTGGCCGCACGGTTTGCTCAACGTTCCCATCGGCGCGTTCAACACCACGGTGCTGATTGTTTCCAGCGTGACGGTGGTCATGGCCTGGGTTTCGCTGAAGATGAAACAATTTGGCCGGTTCAAGGTTTTTCAGACCGGCACAGTGCTTTGCGCGCTGATGTTCTTGGGAATCAAGAGCTACGAATACCACGAAAAATTTGTCCACTACGAAGTCTGGAAAACGGATGGCACCCGCATCACCGGGCATCTGGAAGGACACCCGATGTTCATGACGCTCGACAAGGTCAAGGCGGCAGGAAAGGACCACATCGTGTTGGAGGCCGACCCGCATCACTACACCGAAGGTAGGCAGGCAATGGTCCGACACACAGCGAACGAACCACACAAGACCCTCGACATTCCAGTTTCCGAAATCAAACGTCTCTCCGCATACGTGCCGTCGCACAGCACTTACTTCGCAGTTTACTTCACGCTGACGGCGTTGCACGCATTGCACGTGTTGGGCGGGGCCATCGTGATTGGGTACTTGCTGGGGCCGGGCAGCAAGTTGTGGAAAACCGATCCGGAGCGCCTGACCAACCGGGTTGAAGTCTCCGGCCTGTTCTGGCACTTTGTTGACTTGGTCTGGATTTTTCTGTTTCCGGTTCTATACTTGTTGTGAGTTTTTTATGAGTGACCATGCTGACGTTTCTAAACACATCCGCGGCTACCTGATCGTGGGCGCGACATTGCTGATCGGCACCATTCTGACGGTGCTGGCGTCCTACCTTGACCTGGGCCATCACTGGAACATCATCCTCGCGCTCATCATCGCCACGGTGAAGGCGTCGCTGGTGGTGCTGTTCTTCATGCACCTGATTTCGGAGCGGCAGATGATCTATATCGTGCTGGCGTTCACAGCGGTTTTCTTCTCGGGACTGATGTACCTGACGCTTTGGTCCACCCACGCTGACAGCATTATCCACAATGTCCCTTAAAGCATTCCATATCGTTTTCATCACGGCTTCCAGCGCGCTGGCCATCGGGTCGGGCGTGTGGTCGCTGAACAACGCCCTTTCCGACGCGGGAACAAGATGGGACTGGGTCTTCGGCATCGGCTCGCTGGCTGCGGGCGTTGCACTCATCTTTTATGGCCGGTATTTTTTGAAGAAACTGAAAAAAGTGGGTTACCTGTGAACTTTCAATCCGCAATCAAAAAAATCCTGCCGGCCGCTTTGATGTTGTCGGCAAAATCGGCCTTTGCCTGTGCGGCGTGCTACGGGGCATCGGACGCGCCCATGGCCAGAGGCATGAACTGGGGCATCTTCACTTTGCTGGTGGTCGTTGGCACGGTGTTGTGCGGCATTGCCGGGGTCGGAATCTTCCTGGTGAAACGCGCCGCTGACGTCGCGGTTGAATCGTCCGACTCACCGATTTCAGAAGAAACCGTAAGGCTTTGACCATGGAAACAATCTTCGAATTCTTTCACAAACTTTTGTGTCTGCCCGTGTCGGCCTCCGAGCATGGCCGCGACGTTGATCTTCTGATCATTTACATCCACTGGCTGATGATCGTGCTGTTCGTCGGCTGGCTCGCCTATTTTTTCTACGCGCTGCTGCGTTTCCGCAAGACAACCCATCCCAAGGCCGATTACCACGGCGTTCGCAGTCACACTTCCAGCTATCTCGAAGTTGCGGTGGCGGTGGTTGAAGCTGTGTTGCTGCTCGGTTTTGCCATCCCGTTCTGGAGCCGGATGGCGGCGGCAAGTCAGTTTCCAAAGGAGAGCGAATCCACTGTCATCCACGTGGTCGCGCAGCAATTCGCCTGGAACATCCGTTATCCCGGCAAGGATGGCATCGCCGGGAAACAGGACTTTCGTCTGGTCAGCGACAAGAATCCGTTCGGTCTCGATCCCAACGACCCGAACAGCAAGGACGATTTTACCACACTCAACGAAATGCATGTGCCGGTCAACAAGCCGGTGATCGTCAAGTTGACCTCCAAGGACGTCATTCATTCCTTCAAGATCATCGCCATGCGTGTCACTCAGGACGCTATTCCCGGCCTGCCGGTGCCCACGCACTTCAAACCCACCAAGGTGGGAGTTTATCAGATCAACTGCGCTCAACTCTGTGGCAATGGCCACGCCACCATGGCGATGGGGCGATTGACCGTGGAGTCGGAGGAAGATTACCAAAAGTGGCTCGCCGCCAAATCCAAGTCCGCCGGCGGCGCGGCGCAAAGTTTTGAATAAAGTGGCGGGATTGCTGCCTCGCAGTTGCCTCCGTGGGAAATCAGCGGTGCCGACCTTGGTTGACCTACCAGAAGATCTTTGTTGCGTGCTCTGCGCCGGCGTGCGGCAATTGAAGCGATGAAGTTTACCGTCCGACCTCTGGAGTGGGTGGTTTGGGGTGGCCTGGCGCTGGTCATCGCGTCGATCAGCGGTGCATTTTTCTGGACCAAGCTGGCGACCGGCGCGGCTTCGAGTGGCGGACCCATGCCCGTAATCGGACAACTCTCTGATTTCGTTCTGACCAATCAATCTGGGCAAGCCGTTTCACTGGCCGATCTGCGCGGTCAAGTCTGGGTGGCCGACATCATCTTCACCCGCTGCCCCGGCCCGTGCTTAAAGATGACCCGCCATTTTGCGGAATTGCAATCCAGCTTGCCGGCCAACGAACCGATCAAGCTGGTTTCCCTGACCAGCGATCCCGAATATGACTCGCCCAGGATTTTGAAAAAATACGCGGAGCGATTCAGCGCGGATTCAAATCGCTGGTGGTTTCTAACCGGTGACAAACCGCAAATCCGCCGGCTCGCCGTGAATGATTTCAAGTTCGTCGTCGTGGAAAAAAAACCGGAGGAGCGCGACATTCCCGAAGACTTGTTCCTACACAGCACCGGGTTTGTGGTGGTGGATCGGCAGGGGCGCGTCCGAGGATGGGCGGATAAACAGGGTGGAGTGCACGCTTATTATGATTCTGAAAATCCCGATGAGCGGGCACTGATACCTTCAGCCGTCAAACAATTGCTCGGCGAAAAATAAACTCATGACCTTTGCTGATCTTCCAGCCGTCAACGCTTGTCTGAACGGATTAAGCGCAATCTTTTTGACGGCAGGTTACTGTTTCATCCGAAGGCAAAAGAAAATTGCCCATCGCAACTGCATGATCTCGGCGTTCATCACTTCGGTCCTTTTCCTGATCTGCTACATCACCTATCACAGTTACGTTGCCTACGTCTTGCACAGAGGGCCTACGGTTTTCAAAGACCCGGCCTGGTTTCGCCCGATCTATTTGATGATCCTGCTGACGCACACCGTGCTCGCCGTGGTGATTGTTCCGATGGTTTTGATCACGCTTAATCGCGCGGTCAAACAACGCTTCGAACTCCACAAGAAGATCGCCCGTTGGACCTGGCCGCTCTGGATGTATGTGTCGGTGACGGGTGTGGTGATTTACCTGCTGCTCTACAAAATCTTCCCGCAACACTGAAGTTGGAGTTCAAGCTTCAGCTTGTTCCGGATCGCGGCGGAGACGAGAAACGGGAACAAGCTGAAGCTTGAACTCCAACTACGGCAACAGCTTTCCCACCAGCGCACTGATGGTCTTGCCGTCGGCCCGCCCGGCAGCTTTGGCTTGAACGGCTTTGATAACCGTCCTCACGTCTTTCTTACTCGTCGCACCGACCTCCTGAATTGTCGCTCGCACGAGCGATTCCAATGGCTCCGCTGCCAATGGCTCAGGCAGGAATTGTTCCAGCACAACAACCTCCTGCTTTTCCTTGGCGGCCAGTTCGGGACGGTTTCCTTTTTCGAACTGCTCAATCGAATCGCGCCGCTTTTTGATTTCCTTTTGCACCAGGGCGACAACTTCGGCATCCGACAGGTTTTCGGTCTTGCGTTCGATTTGCGCGTAACCCATGGCAGACTTGAGCAACCGCAGCGTGCCGAGACGGTCGGCATCCTTGGCGAGCATCGCGGTCTTGATTTCCTGCCCGACGCGTTCCTGCAAGGTCATAGACTATTCGGTGACTTTGAAATTGCGCAGGGCATCGCGCATCTGGGCGGCCTTCTCATAATCCTCGTGCTGAACCGCCTCGTGCAGTGCTTTCTCGATTTTTTCCCGCTCCGATAGCGGCCGTTTGGCATGAATCTCCTCCAGCCAGTTTTCGAGTGAATGAATTTCGCCGCTCTGCTCCAGCATTTCCATGCGTGAGTGTTCCCGGTAAAATTCCCGGATGCGTTCCAGTCCTTCTTCAATTTGTTTCACGCCGTTGGGATAATCATCCGCCTTCAACGATTGCGTGGCGCGGGCGCGGGTGTGAATCATGAGCAGTTGCGTCTGAAACTGCTGAAGTGACCACGCAAGCTCCTCCGATTCTGCGTGAGCGCTCACAAAGGCAAACACCGCAAGATTGCGCTCCGTGTCGCGAATCACCCCGTCGTAATCCTCGAGCTGCAACAGACAAATGTAACGATGATGGTACTGTAACGCTTCCAATTGCAATTTGGCGCAGTCCTCCGCCTGAAGCACAAAGTCCTCGTCGTCGCCCTCATTCGCCGCGAGGTGCTTGTAAAGCTGCGCCTGGTAATAATCGAACAGGGAGGGATGACCAAGCGGACGTTTGCCGTCGGGCCGTCCGGTGGCGTTCATCTGCAACAAACCCATATCGACGCGCAGTTGGATTTTTTCAACACCGTCATTGCCCATGAATTTCCGGACCACGACCTGCCCGGGTTGATAATCCCACTGCGCCAGAAGGTGCGAGATGTCGAAGTTCATGGCCGCAATATGGACGCCAGTCTTCCGCAAGTCAACGCGCCGAATCGCTGGCTGCGAAAATAAATCTCGCGGGAACTCAGGGCGGACTTGAGTTGTCAGGTCGTTTCAGCGAAAAGCAACTCATGCCGTCGGTTGTCAAAGTTGCCATTCATGCGAGTCAATTCCCGGAAAACGTGCGGCGGGATTTGCTGGAATCGCTTCGCACCCGCCAGGTGAACCACAAATTCCACTACGATAGCGTCAAGCAAACGCAAAAATGGCTCGCGCTGCATCAGGCCTGCTCGCCGTCGCGCAATGATTCCGACTGCGCGGCGACTTATGACCGGAGCTTCGAAGCAGTCTCGGCTCGAATCAACCCTGCCCATGTTCACTTGATCGGGCTCGGTTGTGGTGGCGGTCAAAAGGACGCGCGGCTCCTGGAATTGCTGAAACGAAACGGCAAACGCGTCGCCTACACTCCGTCCGACGTCAGCGTGGCGATGGTTTTAGTGGCCCGACAGACCGCGTTGTCAGTGATTTCTGAAAAAGATTGTCACCCGTTCGTCTGTGACCTGGCGACGGCAGACGATCTGACAGAGATTTTCGATCGACGAATTGATCCCGATGCAACGCGGCTCGTCACGTTCTTTGGCATGATTCCGAACTTCGAGCCGGAGGGGATCCTGCCGCGCTTGGTGGCTTTGTTGCGTCACGGCGATTACTTACTTTTCAGCGCCAATCTCGCGCCTGGGCCAAACTATGCCGCCGGCGTCCAACGCATTTTACCGCAATACGACAACGTGCTGACCCGCGACTGGCTGATGACTTTTCTGCTCGACCTCGGCGTGGATCGGGACGATGGCGACTTGCGATTCACTGTCGAGGATGGCCAGTGTGGGTTGAAACGCGTCACCGCGTATTTTCATTTCTCGCGCTCGCGTGCGATCCTGTTGGACGACGAACGGTTTGTGTTTTCTGACGGCGAAGCCATTCGCTTGTTCTTTTCCTACCGTTACACGTCCGGACGTGTCCGGTCGCTGTTAAACCAGCGCGGATTGGAAGTCCTGGACCAATGGATCGCCCGATCGGAAGAGGAAGGAGTCTATCTCTGCCAGCGAATGTGAATCCATTCGAGTCAATCTGCGTTCATTAGCGTTCATCTGCGGTTCAAAACACTTTCAACGTATCCAGCACGGCCTTGACGCGAGCCACTTCGTGAGTGCGGAACAAGTCTGTCTTGCCCAACGCCGCCAGCACCGCAAAGAACGGCTCGGCACAGCGCACTTCCTCGCCGAAATATTCAAAGGCGTGGGGCAGCGCGTGGCAAACCGGGTAGCCGTATGCCCGCAACCGAAACGTATTCAGGAACACGTTCATTTGATGCCGCACCCGCACCGCGCTGTCCCGCAAATTGCGGTAGTAAAAGCCCAGGCCAGGATCGATCAATATTTTCTCCACGCCGGCGTGCGTGGCGATTTCTATCTGCTTGGAGAAATAATCGCGCATCAATGCGACCGGATCAGCGCTGAAATCAAAATCTCCGACTTCGCGCACGTTCCTTCCTTGTACGTAGCAAATGATGACCGCCGCATCGTGGTCGGCCACCAGGCGAAAGATTTCCTCACTGCCCGCCGTGCCGGTCAGATTCAAAATGTTCGCGCCGGCTTCGAGACAGTTGCGGGCGACCGCCGGTTGATACGTTTCCGCTGACACTGGAATGTTCGCGGCGCGCAGACCTTTGATGACGGGAAGCAATTTGCCGCTTTGCGCCGCGACGTCCATGCGCTCTGCGTGGGCGAGGGTTGATTCCGCGCCGAGATCAACGATGTCCGCGCCCTGCTCGCGCAGAACTTTGCCGCGTTGAACCGCTGATTCCGTCGTCAGACACACGCTTTCCCGATACCAAGAATCGGGGGACAGATTGATGACGCCCATGATCCCTGGTTGGGAATCGAAATCGAACTGTTGGCCGCCAATGGAAAACTCCTTCACCCGCGTGTTTGCTGCGGCACGATTTCGCTCCAGCAGTTCGGCAAGTTGTTCGAGGTTCAGCACAGCGGACGAGATCGTAAATCGAAAATCATGAATCGTAAATGGAGAATGGAGAATGGCGCGCCCGCCGCGGTGCATCCCATGTCGTGAGTTACTGGTCATTTCGGCTGCTTGTGCCTGGCCTATTAAAGCATTTACTGGCTTAGCCGGAAGAATTCTTGCGGGGTGGTGAGTGGATTGGTGTAAAGACTCGTCGCGCCAGGAAGGTTGGTGAACGTGCCGGTGATAGCGGGCGCGGATTGCAAATTGAAACCGGCGTTGGTCCAGCTCAGCACCAGATCGTTGTCCAGCCTTGAAGTTTGAGACCGATCCAAGTCCGCCTGACTCAGGAATTCTCCTGCATCCACAGCAGGAAAGCGCGCGGTCGCATAATCGGAATGCCGAAAGGCTTTTCAAGAACTAACAGGTCGCGGTCGTAGCTCACGATGACCTTGGCTCCGACCGCCAGAGCTGCGGCGAGGAATCTCTCGTCCTTGAAGTCCCGCGATCGCTGTTTGCCCAATGGAGACGGCTCTGTCCACAGCGCCTTGGCACGCACCCAAGCCAACGCGCCCAAGGCGTTCGCCCGCGGTGCCTGTCTCGCGAGCACTTCGGGGACACGCGTTTGATACTCCGCGAGGATTTCCGCCGACACGACCAATCTGCACTGCCTTCTCGCCACGAGGGTGAGGCACCGATGCGCCGGGCCGCGCCACCCGATGGCACTGATGAGAACGCCCGTATCAAATACGACAGGGATCACGTCTTGCGACCGGCTTGAACGGCAGCCTCAATGCGGCGAACGTCGTCCTCCGTCTCGGACCGGTCATGGCCACCCGCAAACGCGCGTTCGAAATCCCTGAGTTCATCTGCCAGCTCGCCCGCTTCCATCTTGCGCAGAGCTTCGCGAACGACCTCGCCGGGGTCTTCGTAGCGCCCGCTTTTGACCTTTCGCTCGACGTAGCCGCTCAACTCGCCCGGCAGTGACACCTGAATCGTTTTGGTCGCCATACGCGCCAAGATAAGTCGCCTGTGTCACCTGTCAATGATGCAAATCTTGCAGATGTTTCCTGCTACGGAGCCGCGAGCTTGGAAGAATTGCTGCGCGCCGGAGATGGGATTGGTCACGGCGTTCTGTCCGTTGATGACTACTGGCTCCGGAGGCACCGTCAGTTGGTCTGATTCAAAGTTATCACCACGTTCATTGTTGCACGGCGTGGTAAAAGGCCCGGTTCGAGGGCGGGAAGGGATCGTGGAATTCGAGCAGGCCGGAGGCGGGCGCGGTCTGCGGGGCGCTGGTGCTCCACGGGCCGGTCAGACTTTGCGCGCGCTGCAATCGGTAGGTGAGATCGGGAACTCCATTGAAGCGGAGAACGTAGCCGCCGCTGCCGTCCGGCGCGAGTCGCGCAGTGCGTTTTGCCAGAAAGCGGCGTGGAATTACGGCCAACGGACGCGGTAGAATCGCTGGCCGCCATTCGTCGCCTGCGAGTCGGTGAATTGGAACTGGCCGGATGAAGTTTCCGTGGCCCAGCCGAGGAGCGTCCAGTTGGACAAGGATAACGACAGGTTGGTGGTGGCCAAAACGGTAAGCGTTGCGCCCGGTGTATTGGTGAAAGCGAATTGAAACGCGCCGTTCGGCAGCTTTGCCGGATTGCTCAAAACGGTGACCGTCCCGGTGGCCGAATCATATAGCTCCGCGCTGAAAAGGGCGTCGTAGTTGTAATCGTCTCCCCCCCGCGACCAGCACTTGCCCATTGGGGAGCAAGGTGGACGTGTGTCGCGCGCGCGTGGTGTTCAGCGCACCGGTCTCCGACCATTTCTCGGTTGCCGGATCGAAAAGCTCTGCGCTGGAAAGATAGGTGTAGGGATAACTGCCGCTGATGCCTCCCGCGACCAGCACTTTCCCATTGGGGAGCAAGGCCGCCGTGAGCAAAAAGCGATCGCTGATCATCGCGCCGGTCTCTGCCCAGGTCTCGGTTGCCAGATCGAAAAGCTCCGCGCTGGAAAGAAAACCGCCGGTGTTGCCATTATCGCCCCCAGCGACCAGCACCTTCCCATTGGGGAGCAACGTTGCCGTGTGATGTTCACGGTTGGTCGTCATCGCGCCGGTCTCTGCCCATGTTCCGGCGGCCGGATCGTACAGTTCCGCGGTGCGAAGACCGCCGACGCCCCCTGCGACCAGCACTTTCCCACTCTGGAGCAAGGTCGCCGTGTGAGCATACCGTCGGGTGTTCAGCGCGCCGGTGGCCGTCCACTTCCCCGTAGCCGGATTATACAGCTCCGCGCTGTCACCGGGAACGGAGAAACTACCGGCGATCAACACCATCCCATTGGACAGCAAAGTCGCCGTGTGTAGGTAGTGGTTGGTCTTCATCGCGCCGGTAAATGTCCAATTCCCGGTGGTCGGATCGTATAGCTCCGCGCTGGAGAGATAGTGATTTCCGCCGTCGGCCGTGCCTCCCGCGACCAGCACCTTCCCATTGGGCAGCAACGTGGCCGTGTGACCTATGAGTATGGTCTTCAAGGAGCCCGTCGTCGTCCACGACCCTGTGGTCGGATCGTACAGCTCCGCGCCGGAAAGATAGCCGATGGTTTGGTTGTAACCAGCCGCGACCAGCACCTTGCCGTTGGCCAGTAACGTCGCCGTGTGGCTAACGCGATTGGTGTTCATCGAGCCGGTGGGGAGGAATGATTGCGCTTGGGCCGGTTGAATGACCGACAGGTTTAACATCAGGGCGGCCAACGCCAGTGCCAGTGGAACAAGTTTCTTGATTTGAATTTTCATAGGGCGGCTTTTCCGGGCTTTCGTCACCTCCGCTACCGGAGGAAACCACGCACCTGCCTTGGTGAAGGTTCAGCCAAGGCAGGTCACGTCTGATTCGCTCAGGGCCCCACTTGCTTTCGGACCACCCAATGACCCTGCGTTCCGGACGGTAACAAAGCCAGTCCGCAGACATACACGCCGCCGGCGGCATCGCACGTGACGGCCGTAGCGAACGCAGTGAGCAACGGGCCGTAGTTGTCCACCAAAGTCCAACTCGCGCCTTGGTTGGCCCCTTTCTCGACGATCCAACGGTGATGACCCGTAGTGTCGTCCACCAGTCCCACGGCATAGACGTTGCCGACGGGATCGGCGTCGAGTCCGTTCAGCATACAGTTGCCGCCGGTCGGGATGACCACCTGCGTGTTCCAAGTGGCGCCGCCATTGGTTCCCTTGCGGACGATCCAATTATAGGTGGTGGTCGTCGTTTTCTTGGTGGTGACATTGATATTGGCAAATCCCCCGACGTAAAGGTTGCCGGTCCAGTCCGCGCAAAGAGCCTCCAAGTTACCCGTGCCATTGAAGCCGGGCGGCGTGTAGCTGTCCACAGTCGTCCACGTTGCTCCGGCATTCAGGCTCTTCTTCACCATCCCCCAAGGGCCGCCCAGCGCTTGGGCGGCGAAAAGCCCGCTCGAGGTAATGGCCATCCCTCTCACCCAAGCCCCTGCATTCCAGGAAATCCAGGTACCACCGGCGTCTGTGCTTTTCAGGATGAAAGCACCGGCATTGTAAACCACGCTGACGTAAATCGCGCCGGCTGCGTCCGCGGCAAACGCGGGACTTCCAATTGTTGCGGTCCCGTTCAGAGCCTTGGGGGCGGCGAAATCCAGGGTGGTGGCCCAAGTCGCGCCGCCATCGGCGCTCTTGCGCACAACCAACCGGTCGGAGGCATCCGCGGCGCCCAGTCCGGTCAGGCCGACGGCGTAGAGGTTTTGGTGCGCGTCGAGGCCGATGGCGGTGAAGACAACAACGTGGTTGGTGGGATCGGGGTAACCGTAATCTTCGATGGTGGTCCAACTTGCCCCCTGGTCGGTGCTGCGCCGCACCAACCCGTTGCGGAAGCCAAGCTCGCCATTCTGGTACATGCCCGCGACATAAATGGACCCTTGGGCATCCACCGTCATCGCGTAAGGCTCGGCCACGTGGTTGCTGACCACCTGGAAGTCATCCACCGTCTGCCAGGTTTGGGCGAGGGCGGTGTGGGAGAATAAAGCGAGCGTGCCCGCCAGGGCCAGTCGCGTGGATAGGAGTGTTTTCATGGTTTTTTTGGAATTGCCGTTTCAACCATAAGTGCGCCAAAAGCGGAGCGAAAAGGATCAGGAGAATGAAGATTGTTTTTGGCGACGGATGGGTCGCGGAGGAAGAGACCTGGGTTAGCAACCCCTTAGCGCGTTTACGGAAATGCGACGACGAGCGGATTCTACCGTTTGGTGTCCACGCTTTAGCGTGCGTTGGTCGCGTTTGCCGGCTAAAGCCGGGACACCAAACGGCTTTTTCGCACACGCTCTTAAAGAAGTAGCCGCCGAGGTGAGGAGGCGGGTTTCCTGGACAATTCGTTGCACGGCCATCCTTGAGCACCCACGCGCGCCGCGAGGATTACGGAGCGCGCTGCTTTTCCCTCTCCCTATGAGGAACGAATGGGGAGGATCGAGGAGAGGGGTGCTTCGTGAAAACGTTCCTCCTCTCCCCAACCCTCTCCTCCATCCGATGGAGGAGAGGGAGTTCCTTCGGTTGTGGCTTCGCCCTGTTGCGTTCCCTCCGCCTCCTCACGTCGGCGGCTACGTTTTGAGCGGGGCGCGGCGCTACGGGCCGTCGGCCTTTTTCCCGGCTTCGGCTTGGTCGAACTCGGCCAGCTTCTGTTTGCATTCGGCGGCTTGGTCAGAGCGGCCGGTGGCTTCGTAAAGCTGCACCAGATGCTGAAGCGCCTCCTTCAGACGCAGTTTGGTACCGGCAGGGTCCTGGCCCTCCCGTCTTTTCATCCCTTCGTAACCCGAAAGCAGCAGTGGCTCGGCTTCGGCGTATTTTTTCTGAACCCGCAGGATGTCGCCCAGCAGACACCGCGCGAAAAAGCTTTGCCACTTGTCTGGCATTTTCTTTTCACGGATGGCCAGGCATTCACGGGCGAATATTTCCGACTCCGCCAGCTTGCCTTGGTCCGAGAGCACGATAACGAGTTCGGTGAGCGAGTCGGCCACATGCGGATGGTCCAATTTCCTGTATGTCGCCAACGCTTCACGCTCTTCCGTTTCGCCCTCGGCCAGCTTGCCTTGGGCGTAGAGCACGTTGGCCAACTCGGTGAGCGAGGTGGCTACCGACGGATGATCACCGTTCAAAAACTTTTTGTTCATCCTGAGAGCGTCGCGCTGCATCGTTTCGGCTTCGGCCAGCTTGCCTTGCATCTGGAGCGTTATGGCCAAGTTGCCAAGCGCAAAGGCCACCTCTGGACATTCGTTGCCCCCGTACTTTTTATAGATCTCCAGTGCCTCGCGCCGCATCGTCTCGGCCTCAGCCAGCTTGCCTTGCCTAGCAAGCACGTTCGACAGATTACTGAGCGACTGGGCCAAAGCCGAACGCTCCTCTGAACGCTCGTCTTTGCCCGGTAGTGCTTTCCGAATAGCGAGCGCCTGCCGAAGCATTACTTCGGCCTGGGCCAGTTTGCCTTGATCGACGAGCACTATGGCCAGGGTGTTGAGCGACTGGGCAACGTCTCGGTGTTTGGGTCCCAAGAACTTTTCCCTCATCGCCAGCGCCTCGCGCCCCAAAGTCTCGGCCTCGGTCAGCTTCTGTTGATCCCAGAGCACACCGGCCAGACTGTTGAGTGAGGCAGCCACTTCTGGATGCTCGTTTCCCCAGAGATTGCGTTTAATGGCCAGAGCATTCCGAAACATTGCCTCGCCCTTCTGATACAGGCCCATATACCTGTAAATGTTCCCGATGGTCATTCGTAATTCCGCCTCGACCTCTGGCTGGTTGGTCAAGTCTTTGGCTACGCGCTCAGCCAGCTTGTCCAGTACGTCCTGCATTATCTTATTGTCGCGGCCCAAGCTGACCACTCGGCCAACGTCCTCAAGCGTGTCTTTCAGGAACTTGGCCACTTGCTGGCTCTTGGCGGCTTCGGCCTTTTCTCGGAGGAACATCCAGGTGGAGACGCCCAGGCCAATGATCAGTGCGGCGGCCACCGCGCTTGTGGCGGCGACGGCGATTTTGTTCCGGCGCACCAGTTTCTGAAATCGGTAGGCCGCGCTCGGCGGGCGGGCCACGACTGGTTCGTTGGCCAAGTGCCGCTGAATGTCCGATGCCAAACCGTTGGCCGTTTCATAACGCCGCGCACGGTCTTTCTCCAGGCACTTCATCGCGATCCAATCCAGATCGCCGCGCACTTCCTGTAGCAGCCGACGTGAGTCGGCTCTAATATCCCTTTCGTTTCCACCACGAGATTTGAGCGGACTGACGTCCGCTGCTACGAGTTCCTGGGTCAGCCGCGTGGAAGGTTTCAGCGGTTCTTTCTCGCGGATGGTGCGGCGCATTTCGTCCAGACCGGCGGCGAGCAGTTCCTTTTGATCGAACGGCGGGCGGCCCGTGAGCAATTCATAGAGCAGCACGCCCAGGCTGTAAATGTCGCTGCGGGTGTCAATGTCCAGTCCGCTCATCTCGGCTTGCTCCGGACTCATGTAGGCGGGTGTGCCGATGAATTGATGGAAGGCGGTGAAGACGGTCTTGTCCGTGAGCCGGCCCTGGGTCGCTTTGGCGATGCCGAAGTCAATCACCTTGGGAATCGGGACACCGTCATGCAGCGTGACCAGGATGTTCGAGGGCTTGATGTCGCGATGGATGATGCCCTTTTGATGCGCGTGCTGAATGGCGCGGCAGACTTGCATGAAAAGGGCCAGCCGCGCGGGCATGGTCAGATTGTTGTGGTCGCAGTATTCCGTGATCTTGGTTCCCCGAACCAGTTCCATGACGAAATAGGGGCGGCCAGGAGAAAGTTGAGAGTTGAGAGTTGAGGGTTGAGTGTTGGCGGAACCGGAATCCCCCTCGCCCGTCCTTCGGACACCCTCTCCCCCAGTGGGGGAGAGGGATGGGGTGAGGGGGATGCCTGTGATTCCCGCATCAAAAATCTTCGCGATGTTGGGATGGTCCATCAACGCCAGCGCCTGGCGCTCGGCCTCGAAGCGGGCGATGACGGCCTCGGTGTCCATGCCAAGCTTGATCACCTTGAGCGCGACACGGCGGCGGACCGGTTCTTCCTGCTCGGCCATATAGACCACGCCGCAGCCGCCTTCGCCGATTTTCTCGAGCAGCTTGTAATGGCCAATGCGGTCGCCGGGTTTCTCGGTCACCAGGCTTGTTGTCTCGGCTTCAGCCGGTCGGAGTTGGTTGCCGCCTGAAGGCGGGACACCGAACTCGTGCGCTCCGTCAGCAGGCCGGTTGTGTTCCATGAATTTTCCAGCCCGGTCATGCACCCGAAGCAATCCCTGGAGGGATTGAAATAGCGGCTCGTCCCCGGCGCAGGCTTCACGGAGGTAGGCCTCGCGGGCGGCCGGGGAATCGAACCCCAGCGCCTGTTCAAAGATGGTTTCTTCGCGGTTCATTCCTTTATTTAGTGCGCCGTTTGGCGACGGAAAGGATCAGCGGAGGCGTTCGATTTCCTGGAAGAGCCACGCGCGCGCATAGGCCCAATAGCGCTTGGCCGTCGGCGTGGAGACCCCGAGCACTTGCGCGGCTTCCTCGAGCGTCAAGCCGGTGAAGAAACGCAGCTCAACGAGCCGGGCTTTGACAGGATCATCAGCGTTCAGCCGCGCGAGCGCGTCTTCAACAAGCAACAGGGTTTCGGAATCGGCGTTGACGGCGAGGTCCAATTCCTCGAGCGGCACGCGCTGCCGGTCGCCGCCGCGTTTGAGCCGGGATTTCTGCCGGGCGTGCTCGATAAGGATGCGCCGCATGGCCTCGGCCGCCGCCATGAAGAAATGGTTACGGCTGTTCCAATGCTGATTTTGGTTGCCGGCGAGTCGGAGCCAAGCTTCATGGACGAGGGCGGTAGGTTGGAGCGTGTTGCCGGGCGCTTCCTGGGCCATCTTGCTTGCGGCCAAGTGGCGCAACTGCTCATAAACCAGCGGCAACAGTTCCGATGCGGCGTTGCCATCGCCCTGCTCGATGCGGTCGAGGATGTGGGTGACATCGCTCATGTGCGAAGCCTACCCGCCGGGCCGGGCAGATTTCAAGTGTGCGCTTGTGCGGCAGCGCGATTCTTTTCAAGCAACTCGGAAAATTGTTCGAGGTTTAGCACGCAGAGAAAATCGTAAATCGCAAATCCAAAATCGTAAATCCGAAGTGGCGCGCCCGGCGTGAGTCGAACCCGCGACCCTCGGCTTGGAAGGCAACCCGGACGGTGGGCAACCACTGCATTTGCCGGGCTATTATACCGCGTTCCCGAGGAAGTCAATACCCGCAGTGATGGGAAACGCGTTCAGAGGGATGCCGGTTACCCACGCGCGACCAATTCGCTCCGAACTACCTCTTCTGTCTTGCCGTCCACGCTTTCATCCGCGTTTCCAGAATATCCATCGGCAATGCGCCGTTGCCGAGGAGTTCGTCGTGGAAGGCGCGGATGTCGAACCTGTCGCCGAGTTCCTTTTTGGCGTAGTCGCGGAGTTCTTGCATTTTCAACTGGCCGATTTTGTAGGCCAGCGCCTGTCCCGGCCAGACGATGTAGCGGTCCACTTCCACCGTCACGTCGTGTTCGTTCTTGCTGGCGTTGGCGAGGAAGTAGTCGATGGCCCGCTGACGCGTCCAACCCATCGAGTGCATGCCGGTATCGACGACCAGCCGGATGGCGCGCCACATTTCGTAAGTGAGCTGACCGAACTTCATGTAGGGGTCTTTGTAGAAACCCATCTCGTCGCCGAGACTTTCGGCATACAGCCCCCAGCCTTCGACGAACGCCGTGTAGCCACCGTGCTTGCGGAACTCCGGCGCATCGGTCATTTCCTGCGCGAGCGCGATTTGCAGATGATGACCCGGCACGGATTCGTGCAACGTCAGCGCTTCCATCTCCCACTTGGGCCGCATGTCGAGCGCGTAGGTGTTGGCGTAATAATATCCGGGCCGACCCGCCTGTGGCGAGCCGGGTTGGTAATAGGCCGTGGTCTGCGATTTCTCCGCGTAAGCCGGAACGGGCAACACGCCGTAGGGCAGGCGCGGCAGTTTGCCGAACAATTTCGCCAACTCCGGATCGGCCCGCTTGCATATTTCGCGATAAGCCGTCAACAGGCTGTCCGCGTCCGCGAAATAGAATCGTGAATCCTTGCGGAGAAATTTCAGGAACTCGTCGAAGCTGCCTTTGAATCCGGTCGCCGCGATGACTTTGTCCATCTCGGCACGAATGCGTTTCACTTCGGACAATCCAAGCTCGTGAATCTGCTGTGGCGTCAGCGAAGTCGTCGTGCGAGTGCGGACGTTGTAGGCGTACCAGGCTTTGCCATCGGGCAGGTCGCTCATGGCAATGCTTTCACGCGCGCCGGGCAGATACGTTTTGACCAGGAACTCATGCAGTTTGCGAAACGCCGGCAGGATTTCTTCTTTCAGAGCGACCGCGGCGTCCTTGCGCAAACGATCCCGCACCGCCGTCGGAATTTCCAAAGGAAACTCGGTGAATGGTTTAAGCATCGCATTTTTGTCCGGGTCTTCCACGAGTTGATTCAGCACTTGCTGTGGCACATCGCGCAGCGTGATGCGAGGTGGTGTGATGCCCGTTTCAAGTCCCTTGTTCAGCAGCAGGAGCGTCTGATCGATTAGTGTCGGCACGGAGTTGAACCGCGCGATCATGTCTTCGTAATCCTTAACCTTCGCGCGCGGAGAAATCTCCAGCAACTGCGCCACGTCCTGTTGCACGCCGTTCAATTGCGTCAGCGGCATGTATTCGCCTTTGAAGCGCGTGCCTTCGATGGCGTTCTCCTGGTCCTTCTTGAACAAATCGTAATTCAACTGATCGGCGGCTTTCAGCTTCGAACGATTGATCGATTGAATGACCTTCATCGGCGCTTGCAGTTCGCGTTTGCGACGATCGATCGCCTCCAGTGAATTGTCCGTCCAGCGATGGTTCTGACCAGGATAACCGACTCCGGTCGCGAACTCCGGGTTCTCGTGCATCGTGTATTCCCAGTGGAGCTTGATAAGCTGATGCAGGCGCTCGGCATCCCTACCGTTCCCTTTAGCCAGCTTGGCGCAATCACGCTCGAAGTCGGTTTCAGCAAGGAGGGTAAAGGCGGTGGCGAAGCAAAGCGACGTGAGCAACAAAGCAATCAACATTCGGCGGATCATGGTGGGATGATAAACAGGTTCGCGCGGCATCGACAAGCATCGTTCGGCTTCGCACGCGCTCAGCCGCCACGGACCGGGCAGAGAGAGAACTGGAGCGAGAGGACATCTCATCAACGTCCTTCCCGCCCATGAACCTCGATACTTTCCGAACCGTCGGAGACGCGCGGAGCGTATGGAGTGCGGCGACTTGTCGCCGCTGTTGCACTTCGCGTGTGGGGAAGACACGCCTGCTCTGGAGTCGGCACATCCCCAAAGCGGCGACAAGTCGCCGCACTCCAAACGCTAACGCGACCACCCGCATTCCTTTGGGTTCAGGGGCGCAAGACGCGGGCGAGGTTTACGGAGTTCTTTCGCTGAACCGTCGAGCTTTTCCAACCTTTCAACAAAGCCGGAGGCTTTCCTCAAAACCTAATGCAGCATCGGCAGCGGATTGGGCATGCGGATGAGTTGCGCGTCGAGGTCGAGATAGAACTCCATCCGGCGATTGGTTTCCGCTTCGTCAATGCTCCGCGCCATCAACAGGTAGGTGGCATAATGATTCCCTTCCGACTCGACCAGCCCGGCGTAGAACTGCGCCAGCTTCGGATCGATGGCTTTGAGTTCATTGGCAAGAATTTGGAACTTCTCGCAACTCCGCCCCTCGATCAGCGCGCAGCAAATCAAATGGTCGATGGCCTGATGCCGTTGTCCGTTACGGACGGACTTCATCAAGCCGCTGATCCACGGACTGGGATAAGGCTGGCCGAAGGGAATGCCGCGTCGCTTCAACAAACCCAACACAAGCTGGAAATGTTGCAGCTCTTCGATGGCGATGGCATTCAGCTCCTCCACGCGGGAATACAAATCGCGATATTTTTCCAGGTTCAAGGCCGTCGTCGCCGCTTTGCGTTCCAAGTGAGCGTGATCAACCAGCACCGCGGGAAGATTGGCCAGAACCTTCGGGAGCCAATCAGCGGGATTTTTTCACGGAACAAGAGCATGAAGCACTTTTAATATGCAGTCGAAAGCTGGCGGACAGGATTGGTTTTGCCAGCCTTGCCGCCTTATTATGTCAGGGGCTTTTGAGGCGATAGAAATTGTTGCCGTTGGTCGGCGAGACAGTTACTTGGAATTCGTAGTTTGTGGTACTCGGTGGCGTTAGCACGTCCGTCCAATTCGTGTTGGCGAGATCGGAGTTCTCCTGCAAAACGAAATCCATTGAGGGAACGATCCAGGAAATGAGGGCGTCGCTGCCCGAAGAGGTAATGTTCAACAACGGCGACGGTATAGATTGCCGGGTGTAAATGCCAGTACCACCAGCCAACGCCACCAATTTGTTTCCATCCGCCGAAGAGGCGACGGAAATCCATGGTTTTTGGGGCAGGTTGTTCGACGCCCAGGTTCCTCCCGAATTGGTCGAGGTGTAAATCGCGATATTATAGGCTGCGGCCAGCAGTCTCTTTCCATCTGCCGAAGAGGCGACTGAAGACCAAAATAGGGAGGGGGTAATGGTTGCCTGCCAGGTCGCTCCCGAATTGGTTGAGGTGTAAATCGGGCGGCTGAAAAAGGACGTCGCTACCAATTTGGTTCCATCGGCCGAGGAGGTGACGGAAAACCCATAATTGGTGGGGGCGTTGGCCTGCGTCCAAGTGTCTCCCGAATTCGTCGAAGTGTAAATCGGGCCACCAGTACACCCCGCCACTAGTTTGTTTCCATCTGCGGAAGAGGCAACGCAATTCCATAGCAGGTTCGGTGCGCTGTTCGACGTCCAAGTGTCTCCCGAATTTGTCGACGTGTAAATTGGGCCACCATCGACTACCGCCACGAGTTTGCTTCCGTCGGCCGAGGAAGCCACCGACATCCAAGATCTAGTAGGAGCGCTGTTCGACGTCCAAGTGTTTCCTGAATTCGTCGACGTGTAAATTGGGCCGTCAAGAGCCGCCGCCACCAATTTGGTGCCATCCGCCGAGGATGCGACGGCGTGCCAATTCGTTGTCGGCGCATTGTTCGATAACCAGTTTCCTCCCGAATTCGTTGACGTGTAAATCGGGCCGCCATAGACCACTGCAACCAATTTGCTACCATCCGCTGAGGAGGCAACCGACCACCAATTTTTATTCGGAGCGCTGGTCTGCGTCCAAGTTTGGGCGGACGTAAAATCAACCACGCAGAACAGGCCGCTGAAGGCGACCATCACCAGTAATAAATGTTTCATTCTCATGCCTCGACAAGCGACTAGTGAGTGAGGCTGACACGGTTAGTATAAGCAGATCGAGCACAGAATGGCGAGCCATGATTTCACGAGCGCCATTCATAATCCTTCATCAGGAGAGTGTCTGAAAAACGTGGCCGCCGATGTGAGGAGGCGGATTCCACGCGACACAATGCACCTTGGTCCGCCTCTTTACGTCGGCGGCTACGCTTCCAGAATCGCAACAACCGCCGCGTAATTCTGGGTGTGGCTAAGACTGACAAGCACCGCGCGCGCATACCGTTTTTCCAGCAACTCTTTTCCTTTGCCGTGCAGAACGACGTAAGGTTCGCCCGATTCCTTGCGGCAGATCTCCATGTCGTGCCAGCCGAGTGATGCGCCGATGCCGGTGCCGAACGCCTTGGAGATCGCTTCCTTGGCCGCGAACCGCGCGGCGATGAAAGGCGCGGGATTTTTGTGTGAGAGACAATAGGCAATCTCCGCCGGATGCAGGATGCGGTTCACGAACCGTTCGCCGAACTTCTCAAAGGACGTGCGGATGCGTTCCACCTCAATGATGTCGATGCCTGTGCCAAGGATCACAAGATAGTTGAGGGTTGAGAGTTGAGAGTTGAGAGAAGCAAAAAGACAATCACGTCAACCCGGATAGTTTTCCATCAGCTTGAGCATTTCTTTGACGGCGGTGGCGAGGCCGACCGTGACGGCGCGGCTGATGATGCTGTGACCGGTGTTCAATTCGATCAAGTGAGGCACACGGTGAATCTCAGATGTATTCTGATAATTCAACCCATGCCCGGCGTTGACCTTCAATCCCAGCGCATGCGCCTGTTTCGCGCCGGCAATCAACCGCTGGATTTCAATTTCAGGTTTCTGCTTTCCGCTTTCTGCTTTTCCAAACTCTTCCGCGAACGCGCCGGTGTGGAGTTCGACGAACTGCGCGCCGACACGTGCCGAGGCTTCAATCTGCGCCGCGTCGGGCGCGATGAACAAGCTGACCTCGATGCCGGCATCGTTCATCTTTTTCCGGGTCTCGGCCAGTTCCTGCCAATGACCGGCGACGTCGAGTCCGCCTTCCGTCGTGACTTCCTGGCGGCGTTCAGGCACGAGGCAGACGACGTGCGGCTTCTGTTTCAGCGCAATGGCGATGATCTCCGGCGCATTGGCCATCTCGAAATTGAGCCGGGTCTTGATCGCTTCCTTCAACTTCCAAATATCGCGATCCTGAATGTGCCGCCGGTCTTCGCGCAGATGGACGGTGATGCCGTGCGCGCCCGCCGCTTCGCCAATCAAAGCCGCAGCGACGGGGTCCGGCTCGCCCCACTCGCGCCCGCGATAGCGCGCTTCGCGCAACGTGGCGACGTGGTCGATGTTGAGTCCGAGTTTTAACATTGGATGCAGTTCCGCACGGCAGGACGTTTATTGCCAAAGTTGCATCACCTTGGCAAACGGAATAAGAATTTAGGGCTATGCACTTGAATCTCCTTCAGCTTTCGGCAGGCGCGGCGACACTCCCTCTCATTCCGCTGCGGGAGGAGAGGGCTGGGGAGAGGAGGAACTTTTGCTCGAAAACCCCTCTCTCCGGCTCTCTCCCCGCTCGTCCCTCGCAGGGAGAGAGGGAGAAACTGCGTTGACCTCACGCTCCGGTTCGATAAGGGGAATCAAGTTCAGTGTCATATTAGAATTAAGATTGCCTTGGCGCGAACAAGCTTGCTTTGATGCGTCGTGCTCTGGGTGCGTTCGCTCTTGAAATACTGGCTGGCCGTCGTCCTCTGGATGTTGATCATCTTTTCCTTTTCCGGCGACACCCAATCTGGCCAGCACAGTTCGCGGATCATCGGACCGATTCTCCACTGGCTTTTCCCGGACATGCCGCAGACGCGGGTTGACGAAATCGTGTTCTTCGCGCGCAAGTGCGCCCATGAAGCTGAATACGCCGTGTTCGCCATCCTGCTTTGGCGCGCGCGCAACAAACCGTCCAAGGACAAACGCCCCGCCTGGCGATGGTCGGAGGCCCGGTTCATTGTGTTGCTGGCGATGGCTTATGCCGCCACGGACGAATTTCACCAGGCTTTCGTGCCGAGTCGCGAGAGTTCGGTGGTGGATGTACTGATTGACGCATTTGGCGCGGCGCTTGGTTTGATTTTGGTCTGGGGTTTTGGCCGGTGGCGAAGATACTGGTGATACCGAATGAAACGACCACTCGTAATGGTGGCGTTGCTTTACAGTGGCGGCCTGTTGCTGGCCGACTTTTTACAGGTGCCACTGGTGGGACTAATTGTTGTCACGCTCAGTCTCGCCGTGGGCGCATTGTTGTGGGCCAAGGCGCGCTCCGTGCTCCTCGGCCTCCTTGTCCTCCTGGCGGGTTGGACCAATCTCACACTTCGCACCGCGATTATTTCGCCAATTGATTTGCGCGTGGTGGTCGGTGAGCGGACCGAATTCATCACACTCCGGGGCGCGCTGAGCGAAACGCCCTACCAGCGTGTTTACGAACACCACGACCAAGAACCATCGTGGCGCACGATGTCACTGGTGGATGTCAGTGAACTGCGGTTCCAAAAACAAATCTGGCGACCCACTTTTGGTGGCGTCGCCATCAGCACGCCGGGAATTCTTTCCTCCAACTTCTTCGCCGGACAAACCGTGGAAGTCACCGGCATTCTCCGCGCGCCGAAAGGTGCCGTGGCGGATGGGCTTTTCGATTACCGAACTTATCTGCGCCGCCAGGGAATTTATTACCAGTTACAGGTTGCCTCGCTGAGAGACTGGGAAATTGTTTCCTCCACCAACGCGCCGCCATCACCGCCCATTTCGGATCGTTTTTTCGTCTGGGCCAAGAGAACGCTCGCGCTAGGCTTGCCGGTGGAAGATGAACCGCTTCGTTTGCTCTGGGCGATGACACTCGGCTGGAAGACTGCGCTCACGAACGAAGTCAACGAACCGTTCATGCGCTCCGGCACGATGCACATTTTTGCGATCAGTGGACTGCACATCGCGTTGATAGCCGGCATCCTTGTCGCGGTGCTGCGGGTGCTGCAAGTGCCGCGCGCCGTTTGCGGCTTGGTGGTGATCCCGCTGATCTGGTTTTACACCGGCGTTACGGGCTGGCAGGCGTCGGCGATTCGCTCCACCGTCATGATGACGATCATCATTGCCGGCTGGTCGCTCAAACGCCCCAGTGATCTGCTGAATTCGCTGGCCGCCGCCGCGTTCATCATTTTGATCTGGGACCCGCAGCAACTTTTTCAAGCCAGCTTTCAACTTTCCTTTTTTGTCGTGTTGAGCCTGGCGCTGTTCGTGCCGGTGCTGGAAAAGATCCGCAAACGATGGCTGCAATCCGATCCCTTGTTGCCCGGCGAATTGCGTCCCCGCTGGCAACGCTGGCTCAACGTGCCGATCTATTATGTCACCGCCGGTCTGACCACTTCACTGGCGGCGTGGTTGGGATCGATTCCTTTGATCGCTTACTACTTTCATCTGTTCACGCCGGTTAGTTTGCTCGCCAACTTGATTGTCGTGCCGCTGAGCAGTCTCGCCTTGATGAGCAATCTTGCCAGCCTCATCGTCGGTGGTTGGTTTCCCGCCTGCGCTGAATTGTTCAACCACAGCGCCTGGTTTTGGATGCTGTTGATGCTGCGCGTCAGCGAATGGGCGGCGAACCTGCCGGGCGGTTGCGTTTATATCGCCGCGCCTTCGGCCATCGGTTTCATCTTCTACTACGCGCTGCTCGTCAGCCTGATGGGCGGCTGGCTCAAGCGGCCGCGCTGGCGGGTCTGGGTCGCGGCTGGACTGGCATTGCTCGGTGTCGCCTGGTTGTCCCATTGGCAACAAGAACGAACGACCACACGCCTGACGATTCTTCCGTTGAACGGTGGCCACGCGGTTTACTTCGACGCACCCGGCCACAAGAATGATCTGCTGGTAGATTGCGGAAACACGAACGCGGCCCAATTCATCGTGAAGCCATTTCTGCGCGCGCAAGGCGTGAACCGGTTGAACCGACTGCTGCTCACTCACGGCGACCTGCGGCAGGTGGGCGGAGCGGAACTGGTTGGCGACGCTTTTTCAGTGAAACAAATCGCCACCAGTCCCATCCAATTCCGCTCGCCGACCTACCGAAATATTTTGGAACGGTTGGAACGCAATCCTGAAAAACGGCAACACGTCGCCCGTGACGACCGAATCGGCCCGTGGACCATACTGCATCCGAAGTCGGACGACCATTTTCCACAGGCAGACGACAGTTCGGTGGTGTTGTCCGGCAATATTCAAGGCACGCGCATTCTGCTGCTCTCGGATTTGGGGCGGCCGGGTCAGGAAGTTTTGCTGGAACGCACGCCGGAGTTGCGTGCCGACATCGTGGTCACGGGCCTGCCGACCGGCAGCGAACCAATCAGCGACGCATTGCTCGATGTTGTTCAACCGCGAGTGATTGTCATTACCGACTCGGAATTTCCCGCCACGCGTCGCGCGAACGAGAAGTTGCGGGAACGTTTGGCGAAAAGAAATGCGCAAGTGATTTACACGCGCACGAGCGGAGCGGTCACATTTTTCCTTCGTGCGAACCATTGGGAATTGAAGCCGATGAGCGGAGATCGGTTGCTAAAGTAAATTTCCTGATTGGACTAGGCACTTAATTCCCCTTGGCCCATCCGACACGCTAAAGCGTGAACTCCAACGCCGCGCGAGGGCCGTTTCCGTTGGAGTTCAACCTTTAGGTTGTCCCCCGTTTGCCTGAAGGGGAATCAAGTGCATAGCCCGATTTCCTGATAAGAATTCGCCGCCCTCTCACCCGGCCTTCGACCACCCTTTCCATGTACCTACTTCCTACCCAACCCACCCCTGACCCCTCCCAAGAGGGGGACAATCCACCGTGCGCTGCTCCCCTCCTGGGAGGGGCCGGGCGGTGGGTTCAGCGGTTCAATGCGCGAATTTTTGTTTCGGGAATCTCTCTCGCCATCGGAAAAGGAGAGGGAAGGGGTGAGCGGTAATCCGGAAATTGATTTTGGTAAACAGTGCGGGAGTTAAGCTGTTGTAGCGGCAGGCGAGGGACTTCTGACGCCACATTTGCTGCGTCGCGGCCGGTGTCAGCGGCCCTTGACCACGATGACCGACACGTAGCGAGCTTTGGGAATGACGAACTTCTTCAACTCCACGGAAACGGTTTGCGGTTTGAACTCCTTCAGAATCATTTCGGCCATCGCCGTTGCCAGCGTCTCAATCAGTTTCCAACTCCTCCCTTCGCCGAAATGAAGCAACCGATTCGCGACCGCGTGATAGTCAATGGTGCTCCACAAGTCATCCCGGGTCGCCGCCGCCGAGAAATCATGCCCCATCTCCACTGTCACGAGCAAACGCTGGGGTTGCGCGCGTTCCGCGTCCGGCACGCCGACACGCGAAAATATTTCCAGTTCGGAGATCGTGATCTTATCCATTCCGTTTCTCCTGCCGTCCTCTGTTTAGCACCACCTCCAACAGGGCGCGCGTCGGTTGGTTGATCGGCATCGCCAGCGCTTGCGGCAGAGTCACCCAGCGAAATTCGCGCGCTTCCTCGTTCAATTTGACCTGCGGTTCGCCCACGCAACGCGCAGTGTAATTGAGCAGAACAAAATGCGCGTCCCGATAAAATTCCTTCGAGTTGATGCAATCCTGAACCATCACGAACTCAATTCCGGTCATGTCCAGATCGGTTTCCTCCTTGATTTCGCGACGCAAGGCGGCAACTGAACCCTCGCCGCGCTTGATTTTCCCGCCGGGAATGCCCCAGAGGTTCGACCACTTGTGCGTGCGGATCATCAGGACTTCATCGGCGTCATTAAAAATCAATGCCCCGACGGTGACGACGGGCGCGCCGTTCATTTCGGCGGAATTTGAGCCTGGTTTCAAATGCAGTTCGTTTCGCTCCAGAATCTCACGCAACTCGCGCAGATGTTCCACGATCAAATCCGGCGCGGCGGCGCGCAATTGTTCGAGGCTGTTGTAGCCGGTCAGCACTGCGCAGGAGTGAACGCCACCGTGTCTGGCGGTTTCGATGTCATGCTGCATGTCGCCGATGAAGATCGTCTCCTCCGGGTGCAAATTATTTTCCGCCAGAAGCTCGTGAATCTTCGCGCGCTTGTCCCAGACTTCAATGTAAGGTCGCTCCAGATATTCTCCGAAGCCAGTTGTCACCTGCTGCGCCTGAAAATGGTCGCGGTGGACGGTGCTCAATAAAAAGGTTCGCAATCCGCGCGCGCGGCAAAACTCCAGAAACTCGCGCGCGTGCGGCAGTTCGACCACGGAATCGTGCACCTCTTTGAACCGGCTGTGAAACCAGGTCTCCAGTTGCGGCAACGGAATGTGCGGGACGTAACGTTCGTAAAACCGGGTGAATGGCAGGCAAAACTCGGCGCGAAATTGTTCCAGCGTCATTTCCTCCCGCTCCGCCTGGCTCAACACGTAATTGGTCGCCTGCCAGACGGCGGGCAAATCGTCCACCAGTGTGCCCGACCAATCGAAGATGACGTTGCGAATCACTCATGCAGTGTAACCGACTTTGGTGTTCAGGCAACAGAATCGCGGCTGAAGAATTCGTCGTCCCTCTGTCACAATAGGACCACGCAGACTGAACTGTCCGGTTGCAACGACAGTGAACCGAGGGTCAAGTCCCTGTCGTAAGTGGGAAGGCGACCGGACAGGCAAAGGCGGACAGGGCAAACCGGGAGAACTCCGGCAGTGAGTCGGCGACTCGACCCGTCGTGCGCGGTGGCGATCCCGCCGGGCCGACGCGGGCGGCTGGAGGAGACGGAAGCACTCCACACGCGCCCGGCATGGGAGGAATCATTGCCGCTGGAGCGCGTCCCCGGCGGCGGTCGCTGAACTGGGTGGTCGGCCTTCACATCTGTTCCGACACTTCAATCCCCAAGACTTCCAAACCTCGTTTCAGAACGCGCGCGGTGAGTTCGCACAGCAGAAGACGGGTCGCGCGCTCCGGTTCGTTGGCTTTGAGCACGGGACAGTTCTCGTAGAAACGCGCAAAATGGCCGGCCAAGTCGTAGAGATAGTTGCAGAGAAAATTGGGGCGGTATTCTTCGGCCACGGCTTCCAATGTCAGGCCGAAGTTCAAAAGATGTTTGGTCAGCGCGATTTCCGCCGTCGCCGAGAGGTTGAGTGTTGAATGTTGAGTGTTGAGTGTTGAGTGTTCAATTTCACCTTTCCGAAAAATGCTTCGGATACGGGTATAGGCGTAAAGCAGGTAAGGCGCAGTGTTGCCATTGAAGGCGAGCATCTTGTCCCAACTGAACACGTAGTCGCTCTGACGGTTGAGCAACAGGTCGGCGTATTTGATGGCGCCGATTCCAACGACTCGCGCAATTTCGCGCCGTTGCGTTTCGGCGACTTCAGGATTTTTTTCGGAAACAACTTTGAAGGCGCGCTCCTCCGCTTCGTCGAGCAGGTCGGCGAGCTTGACCGTTTCGCCGGCGCGGGTCTTGAACGGTTTGCCGTCTTCGCCAAGAATCGAGCCGAACCAGACGTGCGCGAGTTTGACCTTCACTTCGGGCTGCCAGCGGCGGAACACGGCGAAGAGTTGCTGGAAGTGGAGTTGTTGCCGGCCATCGGTGACATAAACAATTTCATCCGGCTGCCAGGTTGCCATCCGATAAGCCAGCGTCGCGAGATCGGTCGTCGTGTAATTGAAACCGCCGTCGCTTTTCTGAATGAGCGCGGGCGGTTCCTTGAGTTGAGGAACGTCCTCGAAAAACACAACCGTCGCGCCTTCACTTTCTTTTGCGATGCCGGCGTCGCGCAGTTGCTGAACGAGGTCTTTAAGACGCGGGTTGTAAAAACTTTCGCCGAACGTGTGATCGAACTTCACGCCGAGCCGGGCGTAGATGGTGTCGAACTGGTGTTGCGACAGCTCAATCATCTGCCGCCAGATGCGAAGGTTTTCCTCGTCGCCGCCCTGGAGTTTCACCAATTCCTGGCGGGCCTGTTCCAGCAAGGCGGGCGCTTCCTTGCAAGCGGCGCTGACGTGTTTGTAGAGACGCTCCAGCTCGGCGAGCGGGTCGGAGTTCAAGGCCGCTTCATTCAGGAATTGTTTCCAGCCGAGAAGCAGCATGCCGAATTGCGTGCCCCAATCGCCGATGTGGTTGTCTGTGATGACGCGGTGACCGAGCAGTCGCAGCGTGCGCGCCAGACAATCCCCCAGAATCGTGGAGCGGATGTGACCGACGTGCATCGGCTTGGCAACGTTCGGTGAACTGAAATCGACAACGATCGTGCGCGGTTGGGTCGCCTTGCTGAAGAACAAATGTTCGCCACGCGCGGCGGCTTGCAGTGCTTCCGCCAGCGCGGCGGTCTTGAGTCGGAAGTTCAGGAAACCGGCGCCTGCGATTTCAACCTTCTCGCACCACTCGCCCACATTGAGTTTGGCGAGCACATCGGTGGCAAGTTGCCGCGGGTTCAGTTTCCGTTCTTTGGCCAGCGACATGAGGGCATTGGTCTGATAATCGCCGAACTTGGGATCGGGACAGGGCCGCACCAGCACGGTCGCCGCCGCTGCATCGGGCAGGATCGCCTTGACCGCGTGTTGTAAACGCTCTTCGAGGAATTGATGTGGTAACACAGAGATGAAAAGGTTTTGGGCCGAATTGTTCTCGTTGTTCAGCCGCGGCAAAACCGGCCGGGAATTATTTTTTTTAGGCGAAGCACTTAATTCCCCTTCATGTTTTGGTACGCGGCGCTTTCTCCCTCTCCACCCCGGGGGAGGAGAGGGCCGGGGAGAGGAGGCGCTGTTTACTCGAATGCCCCTCTCTCCGGCTCTCTCCCCGCTCGTTCCTCGCGAGGAGAGAGGGAGAACATCAGCCGTCGCTTTCAACTGCGGGCGTGGGTTCGCTTAAGCGAATCAAGTGCATAGCCCTATTATTTTTTGCCGTGTTCCTTGATGATTCTCAGCATGGTTTCGGCATCCGGCGCTTCTTCCAAGGCCTGGCGAAATTCTTTTTTGTGAAGCAGCTTGGCGATGTTGGCCAGGGTGTGGAGATGTTTTTGAAACTGACCTTGGGGCACGAGAAACAACATGACGAGATTCACCGGCTGATTGTCGAGCGCGTCGAAGTTCACCCCCTTCTTGGACCGCCCAAAAGCGCCAACCACTTCATAAATCAAGTCCGTCGAGGCGTGGGGAATCCCAATGCCGAAGCCGATGCCAGTGCTCATCGAGGATTCGCGTTTCTTGACCACGGCGGAGATGGCTTCCAGATGTTCGGGTTGGATTTTGCCGGTGGCGACCAGCAGATTGATCAGCTCGTCGATCGCTTCCCAGCGGTTCGTTGCCCGCAAATCCGTGATGACTTGCTCTTTGCTTAGAATATCCCCGAGGTCCATAGCGTAAAATCGTTCGGCCATTTCGCCTGAAGCAAGGCCGCAATTCAAGCGCGAAGTGCGGGCCCGAAAGAGTGTCGTGGCGGAACGCCATCCTCCAGCTACAACAGCCGGCCCAAGCGATGAAGAACTTCGCCCGTGCATTCGAGCCACCAGCCCAACGCAGTCAACAAATCCACTCGCGCAGTCAACAACGGCACGCCGATGAGCAGTACGCTGATGTTCCCCAGAAAGATGACAACCGTCGAAAACAGATAACCCTGCTGCGTGATGTCAGATTGTTTGGTCTTCAGAATGTGCCAGGTCAACGTGAGGTGAAAGGCATACGCCGCGCCCACGAACAAGTGAAACCAAGGCAAATAATGTTTCCAGTTCCAGAGCAAATTGCCAACGACGAATACGAGCACCACCAGCACGACATAAACCGGGAAAAAATAAGGCGCGAGTGCGATGACGAAATTACTTTTGGAGACAATCACATGTCCGCCTTTGGCCGAGGCCTTGAATTTCTTGACGCTGGCGCCGAACACCCAGGCCCAAAGCGCGTGCGTAAATTCATGTCCGAAGACATAGATCCACATCGGTTTGGGCAGCATCAGGTAAATCACCACCCAACAGGCGGCCCCGGCAATGGACGCCACCCAGATGGTGGTGGCATCGCCGCTGGCCCGCAGCACCATCCACAATGCCCGCGCTGCCCCGAGACAAACCGGCAGCAGAAGGACGGCGATGATGGTTTTGCACCACTTGGGCACGGCAGAAGAATTCAGAATTCAGAATCCAGAATCCAGCAGAAAGCGGAGTGGAAGCTGGGTTGGAGTTCACGCTTCAGCGTGTCAGCGGAGCAAGCCAACGCCTGACCTCCGGCGCAAACGAACTTGAAACGTGAAACGTGAAGCGTGAAACTCCGCGCATGACCGAACACGAAGTCTTGCAGATTTTCCGTGAGAGTGGTGCGTTGTTGGAAGGCCATTTTGTCTTGCGCAGTGGATTGCATAGCCGCCAATTCTTTCAATGCGCCCTCGCTCTGCAACAGATGCCGGTCGTTGAAAAACTCGGCGGGGCGCTGGCGGACAAAGTTCGTTCCCTTGGAGCGACCACCGTCATTTCTCCGGCGTTGGGAGGACTCGTGCTCGGTCAGGAGGTGGCGCGGCAACTGCAATGTCGATTTATCTTTGCCGAAAAGGAGGCGGGCAAGCTGGTTCTCCGCCGCGGCTTCAAAATCTCAGAAGGGGAGAGAGTACTAGTCGTTGAAGACGTGGTGACCAAGGGCGGACGCGTTCAGGAAACGATCGACATCGTGCACTCCAATCGAGGCCGGATCCTGGGCGTAGCTGTCGCAGTGGATCGTTCCGGCGGGAACGTGAAGTTCGGCGTGCCGATGTTCAGCCTCATTTCGCTTGAAGTTGAAGCGTTTGAACCAACGAATTTGCCGCCGGGCCTGGCCGCGATTCCTGCTGTCAAACCAGGCAGCAAATAGGCGCCAACAATGATCACCGACCTTCCGTTTGTTGTGCCACCGCCTCGCCGCATCAGGAGATATGAGTGACAGAAGGGCGCGTTTGACACAGATTTTGAATCGACACGACAGGGAGAAGTCGATGTAAACATCTGTGTTCCAACGTTCCGGGAGCACGCGCACGTCGTGGCACTTTCATTGCTAATTAGGTTCCACAATTAACAGGACGATTTATGGCAAAGGTACTCGGCATTGACTTGGGCACGACTAATTCCTGCATGGCAGTAATGGAGGGTGGGGAACCCGCCGTTTTGGAGAATTCCGAAGGCAAGCGCACGACGCCTTCAGTCGTCGCATTCACCAAGAGCGGCGAGCGGCTCGTCGGCGATGCCGCGAAACGTCAGGCCGTCACCAACTCGCGAAATACGGTTTACTCCATCAAGCGCTTCATGGGCCGCAAATTTGATGAAGTGCAGGAGGAAATCAAACGCGTACCTTACAAAGTTGTTCGCGCCTCCAACGGTGACGTCGCCGTGGAAGTGGAAGTGGACGGCAAGCCAAAGCAATTCAGTCCCCCAGAAATCTCGGCGATGATTCTGGCGAAACTGAAGTCCGATGCCGAAGTGCGGTTGGGCGAGAAAATTACTCAAGCCGTGATCACCACCCCGGCGTATTTCAACGATTCCCAACGCCAGGCCACCAAAGACGCTGGGCGCATCGCTGGTTTGGAAGTGCTGCGCATCATCAACGAACCAACTGCCGCGTCCCTGGCTTATGGCCTCGACAAAAAGAAGGACGAGAAAATCGCCGTGTATGATTTGGGAGGTGGAACATTCGATATCTCGGTGCTCGAAATCGGCGATGGTGTTTTCGAAGTCAAAGCCACCAACGGCGACACGCATTTGGGCGGCGACGACTGGGACAACCGGATCATGGATTGGATTCTCGATGAGTTCAAACGCGAGCACGGCATGGATCTACGCAAACAGCCGGACGCTTTGCAGCGAATCAAAGAGGAATCTGAAAAGGCCAAGATCGCGTTGTCCAACTCACAGCAATATGAAATCAATCTCCCGTTTATCACCGCCGACGCCAGTGGTCCAAAGCACATCAGCTTGAAGCTGACCCGCGCCAAACTGGAGCAAATTTGCGACGAGTTGTTCGAGCGCACCATCACCCCCGTAAAGAATTGTTTGAAAGACGCCAGCATCACGGCTGAAAAGATTGACGAGTTGGTCCTCGTCGGCGGCATGACCCGCATGCCCAAGGTGGTTGAAACCGCTCATTCCCTCGTCAACAAACCCCCGCATCAGGGCGTCAATCCCGATGAAGTCGTCGCGGTTGGCGCGGCCATCCAGGGCGGCGTCCTCAAAGGCGAAGTGAAGGACGTGCTCCTGCTCGACGTGACCCCGCTCTCGCTCGGCATCGAGACGCTGGGCGGCGTGTTCACTAGGCTCATCGAGCGCAACACCACCATTCCCACCCGGAAATCGGAAATTTTTTCGACCGCATCGGACAATCAACCCGGCGTGGAAATCCACGTGTTGCAAGGCGAACGACAACTGGCCCGCGACAACAAGACCATCGGTAAATTTCATTTGACGGACATCCCGCCCGCGCCGCGGGGCATGCCCCAGATTGAAGTGACGTTCGACATCGACGCCAACGGTATCCTGCACGTCAGCGCCAAGGACCTTGGGACGGGCAAGGAACAAAAGATCACCATCACCGCCAGCAGCGGCCTTTCGAAGGACGAAATCGAAAAGATGCGCAAGGACGCCGAATCGCACGCCGAGGAAGACAAACAGCAACGTGAGGGGATCGAAGCGCGCAACGAGGCCGACAACGCCGTTTATCGCTCCGAAAAAATGTTGAAAGACAACGCGGACAAAATTTCCGCGGACGACAAAACCAAGATTGAAAATGCTGTCAAAGACGTCAAGGAGGCGCTCAAAGGCAGCGATGCTTCAGCGGTCAAAACTGCGAGCGAGAAGTTGAACGAAGCGTGGCAGGCGGTCTCAGCCGAACTTTACAAGGCCGCCGCTGAAAAGGCCAAGGCGGGCAAGGCGCAACCACAGCCGGAATCCGGCGAGCCGAAAGCCGAAGAGAAAAGCGAAAAAGGCCCAATCATCGACGCCGAAGTGGTGGGGGAGGAAAAGAAAAAGTAAGAACAAGATTCGACGGCGTTGCTTTCACGAGAAAGCGGCCGCCGCCAGAAACATTTTTTCCTGCCGCTCGGGCGGTGGGATTTGATTCAACCGTAAAATAAACAAACAAAGGAAAATACAATATGGCATTAAACATTAAACCACTCGGCGACCGCGTTCTTGTAGAACCCGTCGAGGAAAAGGAAGTCAAAAAAGGCGGGATCATCATCCCGGACTCCGCCAAGGAAAAACCAATGGAGAGTGTCATCGTTGCCCTCGGCACTGGCAAGACTGACGACAATGGGAAAAAAGTTCCATTCGAAGTCAAGAAGGGTGATCGCGTGCTGGTCAGCAAATACGGCGGCACGGAGATCAAGCTCAACGGCACCGAATACAAAATTTTGAACTCCGATGACATTCTGGCGGTCATTGGTTAACTCATCAAACACAACCGAAACAAAGGAAAAATACTATTATGGCAGCAAAACAATTGATCTTTGACGAAGATGCTCGTCAGACACTCCTAAGAGGAGTGCAAAAATTGGCCCGCGCAGTTACTGCAACGCTTGGCCCCAAAGGCCGCAACGTCGTTCTCGACAAAAAATTCGGCTCCCCAACCGTCACTAAAGACGGCGTGACCGTGGCCAAGGAAATCGAGTTGGAAGACCCCTATGAAAACATGGGCGCGCAAATGGTGCGCGAAGTCGCCAGCAAAACCAGTGACAGCGCCGGCGACGGCACCACCACTGCGACCGTGTTGGCCGAAGCAATCTTCCGCGAAGGCTTGAAGCACGTCACCTCCGGTGCCAACCCCATCGGCATTCAACGTGGCATTCAGAAAGCCGTTGATGCCGCGGTTGAGCATCTCACCAAGATCTCCAAGAAGGTCAAAGACAAGGAAGAGATCAAACAGGTCGCCACTGTTTCCGCCAACTGGGACACCACCATCGGCGAGATCATAGCCGACGCGATGGACAAGGTCGGCAAGGACGGCACGATCACGGTTGAGGAAGCCAAGTCGATCGAGACGAGTCTTGAAGTCGTCGAAGGCATGCAGTTCGACAAGGGCTATCTCTCGCCTTACTTCGTGACTAATGCTGAGAGCATGGAAGCCAAGATCGAAGACGCTTACATCCTCAACTACGAAAAGAAAATCACGAGCTTGAAAGACCTGCTGCCGATTCTCGAAAAAGTGGCCAAGGTCGGCAAGCCGCTGTTGATTATCGCTGAAGATGTCGAAGGCGAAGCCCTCGCCACCCTCGTGGTGAACAAACTCCGCGGCACAATTAACGTCTGCGCCGTCAAGGCCCCCGGCTTTGGTGATCGTCGCAAAGCCATGATGGAAGACATCGCCATCCTCACCGGCGGCAAATGCATCACCGAAGACCTCGGCATCAAACTCGAAAGCATCGCGCTGGAAGACCTCGGTCGCGCCAAGTCCATCGTGGTGGACAAGGAAAACACCACCATCGTGGAAGGCTACGGCAAGTCCTCTGAGATCCAGGGCCGCGTCAATCAAATCCGCCGCCAGATCGAGGAAACCACCTCGGATTATGACCGCGAGAAATTGCAGGAGCGCCTGGCGAAACTCGCCGGTGGCGTGGCCGTCATCAACGTCGGCGCCGCGACCGAAACCGAAATGAAGGAAAAGAAAGCCCGCGTCGAAGACGCGCTGCACGCAACCCGCGCCGCAGTCGAAGAAGGCATCGTTCCCGGCGGTGGTGTCGCGTTGCTCCGTTGTCTCCCGGCGATCGAAGCCATCAACCTCAAAGACGAGGATGAAGCAATTGGCGTCGAGATCGTCCGTCGCGCCGTGGAATACCCGACCCGTTGGCTGGCAGCGAACGGTGGCTACGAAGGCTCCGTTGTTGTGCAGGAAGTCAGAAAGCGCAAGGGCAACGAAGGTTTCAACGTTAGCAGCGGTGAATACGAAGACCTCGTCAAGGCCGGTGTGGTTGATCCCAAGAAGGTCACCCGCGCCGCGCTGCAAAACGCGGCTTCCATCGCTGGTCTGCTCCTGACCACCGAATGCCTCATCACCGAGGTGCCGGAGAAGGAAAAACCGGCGCCCGCGGGTCATGGCGGCCACGGCGGCGGCATGGGCGGCATGGATTACTAAGCCGTTCGGCCTTTCGGAGGAACCGAAACAATGCAAGCGAGGTTGGCGCACGCCAGCCTCGCTTTTTGCTTTTCGCACTTTCCCATCTTCACACTTGTATTGACGCGCTTGACCGCCGCGAGGAATTGAAGCATGATCTTCTTGCCGACATGGGGGCGTACTGGTTTCGACCTGGAAAATGCGCCAGAGGCGGCATGCCGAGGATGGTTCGTTGGCCTCGTTAATCATCGAACCAAAAAATAAGTGCTAACGAAGAATTAGCTCTCGCGGCCTAAATTGCCGCGACGTTCGCCCTTGGACACCTGCTACGAGGGACGAACGCCACAGCAGGCATGGTTGACGGCGGAGACTGCGCGCCGGCGGCCGAGAAAATCTCATGCGGACTAGGCAGTGTGACTCGGGTCAGAGCGTCATCACACCGCAGAAAACTCTCTTCTGACTAAGCATGTAGTCGCGGCTGGTTTGTTAGCCAGGGACGCGGGTTCAATTCCCGCCGCCTCCACCATCGTTGTGCTTGTGTCTTTTGATGCAAAAGATGTCATGTCTGAAGCGCAATAATTCTGCCCAGTTATGAAAACACGCGACCCGGCCACACAAATTCACCGTCGGGATTTCATCAGAAGCAGTGCTGGTTTGACGGCGCTGGCCGCGGCGGGTCCGCTGGGCCACCTCGCCACCGCGACGGCGGCGGAACCACTCCAGAGCCGCAAGAGCGTCGGCATTCAGGTGGGCGCGGTTTCATTTGTGGATGAAGGCACCGAGAACGTGCTCGACGTTTTGCAGGAACGTGGAGCCGTTGATGCCATCTATCTCACTACTTTTACGTACGGGCGTGGATTGGGCGGGCGACAGATTCCGGGCCACCCGTTCCCCGACCACGGCGTGCGGGTGTCGGACGAGAAGTTTTTCCACGGCGGGAATTATGCCACGCCGCACCCTGAGTTTTACCGCGATACTGTGCTGAAGCAAACCCGTGCGCCCGACCATGGTGACCTCGACATTGTCGCCACCGTGCTGCCCGCTGCCAAAAAGCGCGGGATGCGCCTGTTCTGCTCGATCGAAGACGTGTTTAGCGGTGAGGTGCCGGGTGTGAAGGAGGTTTCTGAAGTGGATCTCCAAGGGCGCCGAGCCGGCGGCCTTTGTCTCTACCATCCTGACGTGCGCGCGTTCTGGACTGGTCTCGCAACAGATCTATGCAAGTCGTACGACATCGATGGCATTCTCTTTTTCAACGAACGCAATGGCCCGTTGCTGAATGCGCTCGGCGCCAGCCACGCGCAGAGCATCGCCTCGTCGCGTGTCACCTGTTTCTGCGAACATCACCAGCGGGCGGCGAAAGAGCGCGGTATTCATTTTGAGCGCGCCCGGCAGGGTTACCTCAAGCTCGACCAGTTCATCCAGGCGGCGCTCAAAGACCAACGACCGACCGACGGCTACTTCGTCGAGTTCTGGCGGTTGCTCGTCGAGTATCCGGAGATCATCGCGTGGGATGGGTTGTTTGACGCGGCGAAGCATCGGGTGCTCGCCGAGCTCAATGCCGCCGTGAAGCGCGTGCGGCCGGGGCTGCAAGTCGGTTTCCACATCGAGCACGTCAACTCCTTCAATCCCATTTTCCGCGCCACGCGCAGTTACGCCGATCTGGCGACGAAGGCCGACTTCCTGAAGGTCGTCGTCTATAACAACTGCGGCGGCGAACGCTATGCCAACTTCATCCGCAACGTTGGCTCAACAGTGTTCCGTGACGTGCCGAAGGACGAGTTGCTGCGATTCAACAATCACCTCCTCCACTACGGTGACGAGGCCAGGCTCGACGAACTCGCCACCGCTGGACTTTCACCAGACTACATCTCGCGCGAAACGAAGCGCGCCCTCGGCGGCGTGCAGGGCAAGTGCAAGGTCCTGCCGGGAATAGACATCGGCATCCCGACCGGCAAGAACAGCCGCAAAGCTTCACCCGAGGACACTTACGCCGCTGTCACCGCCGCGCTTAAAGCTGGTGCGGATGGTGTGATTCTCTCGCGCAAGTACTCCGAAATGCAACTGGCCAATCTGGCGGCCGCAGGACGGGCTGTGCGGGAGGCATCGAAACAGTAGGCGCGAGATTCACCTCGCGAACTCACCCGGCCACAAACAGCAAGTGACGCTGGCCCCACGCCCCTTGCGCCTTGAAACGCAACCCGCCGTTCTCGCAAACGGACTCCACCGCCTCTCCCAGCGATCCGGGTCGCGCGCCGCGGAAGAAGAGCCGCCCTTTGGTGACGCCCGCCGACAACGGCACGGAAACTTCCGCGTCCCCCTTGACCCAAAGCTCCAGCACCGCTCCGCCCGGCACGCGGCGCGCCGGCAACACCGGTGCCCACGCCATCAGCGCCATTGGCTGGCTCGCAAAGTTATGCTCGTGCCCGTCCACCACGATGCGCCGGCAGTTGTGCCCGGCAAAACCAATGAGCGCACCGCGGTCGTCGAGACGAAATGCCACCGTCAGCAAGCCGTCGTAATTCACGCGATGGCCGTTCACGGCAAAGTCGCGCAACTCCAGCCTGTCCGGCGGCAGCGGATTGCGCGCAAGAATTTCCGCGTCCTGCTTCGCATCGCGGTGGAAGCCGCCGGGCCAGCTTTCTTCGTGTGTGCGGTAGTGAACTGCAATGCTCGTCGTGCCGTTTGGAAAGCTGCACGCCAGATAAGGTGTCGTGCGTGAAACCACACTGGGATTGTCATTGGCTGGCGCGTTGGCCTGGGTTTTCGGATACGCGCCGAGCGCAAACAGAATCTCAAACCACGTCCGCACTTCCTCACCGAGCGACGCCGCTTGATCATCGCGCGGACGAAAGCCGAGGAACGTCGCCGAGCCGCCTTTTGCCGTCGCACGATGCACACCGACAATTTCTTTGTTCAGGTTGGCGACTATTTCGACGCCGGCGTCCGGCTCGACCGGGTAAACCAGGTCCACGAGGAAATCCGTGAGCACGGTTTGCGGCAGCACAGACTTCAGCACGCCGGTGAAATGAATTTGTCGCCCTGGCATCTCTTGGCCTTCGACACCAAAGGCGACGTTTTTCACGCCGACAAGTGTTTGCCAGCGAGCAAGGATCGACTGGCCGGAAAGATCGAGCCGCGGCGGAGGCCCAGACCAAACCAGCTTGCCGCCAACTTCGACGAATTTCTCCATGAATGGCAGAAGCTCCACTGGTGGCAGCGGCTCGAACAACACCGCGAGCGTTCCGAATTTGCGTCCGGCCATTTCAATTTTCCCATCCTCGTTGACGCGCCCGCGTTCGAGCAATTTGCGCGGCGTGACGTAATTCGCGTAACCGTATTGCACCATCCACGAGCCGAAGCGCTCCTCGCACGCGACGAGTGAGAGCGGATACAGCATGAGCACGTCGGTGTCGCGATGCTGTATATCCTGCACCGCCGCGAACCACTCGCTCGCGGACGCACCGTAAGCGTCGCAAAGCGCCTGGTGACGGCGGCCCACCTCGCCGGGCATGCCCCACGCCGCGGCGTAGGCTTGCGGCACGCGGTTGAGGATGCCGGTCGAGCAGGCCAGCGCGATGCCGTAGTAGTCGCGGTCGGACCAGCCGCCCTCGGCGTGATCGTTGCCACCGCCAGTGAGAAATTCGTTCCACTCAAAGTAATCATCGCAGGCGCAGGCGGCTTGCTGCACGGTGTTCGACCAGAGGAAGTCCGGAGTGTATTCGTATTGGCGCGGCGCGCGGCGCAGATTGCCGGTGTTCCAGAAATCAATCGTCGGACTTTGCGCCCAGGTGGCGTGCGCGCGGGCTTCGAGTTCCTGGCCGTATTTCTTTTCGGCAAATTCCTTCGCCTTGACGAACAACTCCACGACGCTGCGCTGGAGCAAATCGAAGTAACGGCGGCGGAGCAGGAAGGATTTTTGAACTTCCTCCGGGCTGTGGCCGAAGACGTGTTGTGCCGGCAGCCGCGCTTCCAGATCGGGCAGGAAACCGTGTTGGCCGTAGGCGAAATAGACGAGGAACTTCTCGAAGTCCGCGAACTCCGCGCCGTAGAGCTTCGCGAAAGTTTGTGCCATGTGCGGCGTGAGGTAGCGAAACGTGAGCTGGCCTTCATCGTGGTGGCTGGCGTAGTGCCAGTCCTGCTGGATGTGCATCTCGTCGGCGTAAAGACCGTTGAGCGGCACGCCCGCCGCGTGGTAGCGGTTCACGAGGTCTTCAAGGAACGGCAGCGCCTTGGGACTGAAATAATCCATCTCCGGCACAGTATAGCTCACGACAACGAGCACGCGGTTGAGCGTGCCGACCTGCGTCTCGCCGCTGCCGCGAACCATCATGCGGCGCGACTTCGCGTTCGTCACTGCGGATTCGTCCACGTCAATGTCCGGCGCGGATTTCAATTCGACGATGTCCGCCGGGCTCACGGCGTAGAAGCTCGTGCCGCCGACGCGCTGCTCGCGGAAGGCAAACACCCGCACGCCGGTGCGCTTGAGTTCGATGCTGCCTTTGTTGTTGGTCCAGCGGTGCTCTTCCCAAAGCGACACGGTGTACTTGCCGGTGGCCGGATCGCGGTAGCCTTCGCGGTATTGCACACAACGGCCGGATTCACCGGTCTTGCGTTGGTAACCACGGCCGATTTCCAGCGGGCTGAGCAGACTCAACTCGAAGCCCAGCCCGTAAGCCTTGAGCGTTTCACCGATACGGGCAAGGCGGCGGATGTAATCGTCTGTGTCCGGCATGAGTGCGCGCGGTTTGTTGCCCTGGCCGGCGCGGTATTGCGTCCAGAACTCGTCAAACGCAAGAATCACCGTGCGTCCGCCGGCGGCCTTGGTTTGCTCGCAAATCTTTCGGAGCGTGGTCGGGTTCGGCGTCTGGCTCAGGCTCAGGTCCACGACCTTGTCCGGGTCCTGCAAATCTTCGAGCTGCTGATCGCTGACGAGAATGATGCCGCCCCGATGCATTTGAAACTGCCACGGGCCGGGGAATTTTAGCGCGGGATCCGGCAACGCCGCTGTGTCGTCCGCCAAAACCCTGCCCGCGAGCAGCGGCGCCGCGGAACAGGCGATGCCCAGGCTGCCGAGGCGTTGGATGAATTCGCGGCGGGTGTGGCAAGCTATGGAATCAAGCATGACTGTCGCAGGGTTGGTTTTGCGATTTTCCGAACGTCGGCAGCTTGACGCCAACCGGCGCGGGAACGCAACTGCGAAATTCCGTTGCAAGACTGTGAGATACGACAGCAACACCTTCTCCTTCACGTCACAGTTCAGAAACAAACAAAACAAGTTTTTCGGCCGGTCCGAACCTCGCTACGCGCCGAAACAGTTGTAGTGAATATTGACCCCTTCACGACCAGAAAATGAACTTGGCGGCGATGCCACGAAGGACTATGTTTGCCCTATGACGGGAATTGAAACACCGAAACCAGTAGTTGCTGGCCCGCAAGTCTGGCCTCTCGGCGTCAAAGCTTATCATGCGCTGGGCGAGCTGGGCCTCATCCCGGAGAAGACCGAACTGCTGTACGGTCAAATCTTCCACAAAATGCCAAAGTCTCCCTTCCACCGCCTCCTCCTCATGCGGCTTTTGGAACTGCTTCAGCGCGTTCTGCCGCCCGGCCTGCACGTTCAACCGGAACAGCCAATCCTCTGCGGCAATTCCGAGCCGGAGCCGGACCTCTCGATCATCCGCGGTTCCATTGAAGACTACCAGAGCGAGCACCCCCGGACCGCCGAACTTGTGATCGAGATTTGTGTAAGCAGCCACGAGTACGACCGCTCCAAACTCCGCGCCTACGCCGGGGCCGGCGTGAAGGAATGCTGGCTGGTGCTTGGACCGGAGAAACAGATCGAAGTCCACCGCCAGCCGCAGGGCGATCAGTTTGCCGAACACGCTCTCCACGGGCCGGGCGGATCCCTGACCTGTGCGGCGGCGCCGAGCTTCACGGTCGAGTTGGACCGCCTCTTTGCGGCCTGACCACATCCGATCCCACGAAGCAAGTACCCATCGGTTTCTGGATGCATCGCGGCTGCGTGCCGTTCATCAGCCCGAAACAATTTCAATCGCACTACTGGCCCACGCTCCGGCCGTGCATCGAGGAATTCTGGAAGCACGGCCACCAGACCTTGTTCTACGCCGAGGGCAAATGGGACCATCACCTCGACGATTTCGCCACGCTGCCGGAGCGGAGCATTCTTTTCCACGTGGACCAGGGCGATATTTTTCTCGCGCAGAAAAAGCTGCATCACAAATTCGCGCTCAGCGGCGGCATCCCGAACGTCCTGCTCAGCTACGGCAAACCCGACGAAGTCCGCGCGCACTGCCGGAAGGTCATTGACGGCGTGGCCCGGGACGGGGGCTACATCATGGATGCGGGCGCGATCATGCAGGACGACACCAGCATCGAGAACCTGCGCGCGCTGACGGACTTCACGCGCGAATACGGCGTCTATTCGGCGGGTTCAAGTCAGGCCTCAACCGGTCTCGCGCAATTGTGCCCCTGCCACGGAGCGGACGTGTCCACGCTCACGGGAATGGCGCATCGCGCCGCTCCCCGGATCAAACCCGGCATCTGTCGTCCGTGGGAGGAAAAGGCCAAGGAACTTCCGCCGATCATCGGCGACCAGGATTTGGTTCGCCGGGTCTGGGAAAAAGTGGAAGCGTTGGGCAACACTTACATCTGGCAATTGCTGTTGAGCTTCTGACTTTCAGGGGCGGCCTTGCCCCAAAACGTTTGGATTACCCTGCGGAGTGGCGGGGCCGTCACTCGGTGCGGCGCGCGGTTGTGCACGGTTAGGATTGTGCTCTTGGTTGGAGAACTTCTGCTTGAGCTGACTGATGACCGGTGCTTGCTCCTTCTGAAACGTTTCCCAGCGATACCCCGTTGGGTCGAGAGATCCGTCCAAGCGTTTGAGCCCTATCACCGCCCAGTATCGAACGCGCTCCGATTCGGAATCCAACGCTTCCAATAGGAATGCAGCGGATCGGGGGTCCTTCAGGGATCCGAGGACTTGGAGCGCTTCGGCCTGTCTGGAACCGTTTTTGAGGTCAGACTGCAATGTTTCGGCCAGCCAGTCAAAAGGCTCCTTGTCCTTGTTTCGTATCCACCACTTGGTCCAAAAGTCGCGCTGCCACGCACCCCAATCAGTACCCGGCGGACCAAAACAACACCAAGTGTGCTTGTAGCCGGAAACGTCGGCGAGAATCTCACCAATACTCCAATTTTTGCCCGTCATGGATTTGTCGGCGAGATCCATCGCGCTCACCAAGTCGCCTGCTCTGCTCGGTTTCCTGGCGATCATTTTTCGCAGGCGCTCCTCGGCATCAAATGATAGCCGTGCAACGCGGAGCAAATCGACCAGAATCATAGTGATCTGGTCTTCGTACTCCAATGGGAACCGGCGAATAACCTGAGACGACGCTCGTTGGTCTTCATGACTGCGAAGGATGCTTCTTAGAAGATCAAGCGATCCAACGGTGGGAAGCTGACACAGACAAGCGGCCAGCAGCCAACGTTGTTCCGGGTCACTTTGACCGTACCTTTCGATCAAGAGTGGGACGGCATTCGTCCCGTGCTGGGCCACCCGCTCGATGCGCTCTTCAAGGTTAACTTTCCGACCGAGACCGGCAAGCAAGTGATCAATATCTGCTTGAACTTCCTTCGGCTCGAATCCTTGCACAGAAACGCAAAGGAGCAGCAAAGCGCCGAACGCAAGGCCGCTTTGGGGCCAATGACGATTGTTCTTCGGATTCACGTTTGACCTTCGCCTGATGCTTTATCGAACCACCCGTGAATGTATCCATTGGCCAGGACCGATCAAGCGGCTATTCACAAAACGCGGGCATTGATCCGGCACAGCCGCAAGCCATCGTCCCGGAGGAGCGTTCGCCGACGCGTATGAGCCGCCCACGCCTGATGCGGGTCGCCTGCCGTGTTTTCGAGCGCGAACATGTAGCGGTGGGCGTCCCGCCTGCCGTAGAGGGCGTGTATCCTGCCGCCCGGACAAAACGTCCGAAGGTTCATTGACTCACAATACTTCCGACGGGCTTGGCTTGGCGAGCGGTTTTTTCCGCCGGGCGTGACGCACCGGCTCTACGGCAGGCGCGGACGCCCGCAGCTACCCGCCCACCTCAAATCGTCACCAGATTCAAGCCCATCGCGGTGGCCAGCTTCTTCTGCCGCGTGTCGGAACTGATGAATTCGGTCGCCGCCAGGACTTTTGCCGCTGCGCAGTGGAGAATGTCCAGCGAGCGGCAGCCGACCGTGCCGGTGTGTTGGTCCGCCAATTTCACCGCTTCGCGGAAGATGTTCGGCCAGTCGCCGCCCGCCGAGGCGAGCACGCCCGATTTCAAATCCGCTTCCACCAAAGCCCGCGCGGCGGCCACTTGCTGCGGCGTCGCGTTCTGGAGGAAGACTTTGAGTTGAAGCGCGTTCACGAACTCCAGCTCGTGGAGCGGCGTGTGGCAGATGGACTTGCCTTGAATGAGCGCAATGACCTGGGCGCTGTCCGTTTCCGGGTAGTAGAGTTTGACGAAGCAACCCGTGTCCAGGTAGGTCACGACTCGCCTCCGCGCGCCTCACCAACCAGTTCACTCAGCGGCTTGCCGGGCGGTTGTTCGCCCCAAACCTTTTTGGCTCGCGCCAGGAAATCAGGCTGGTTCGCAGGAACAACTTTGGCGATGACCTTTTCTTTCTCTGTGAGTTCCACTTCCTCACCGGCGGCGACCCATTCGAGGATTTGCGCCCATTGCTGCGGCGCTTGTTGAACGCTGGCGGTTTTCATGCCGTTAAGATGCAGTGTTTGTTTCGCCGGGGCAAGACGGCAGTTCACGGGGATTGCGTAATTCCCGCTGCGTCGGGACGTTTGACGTGGGTCGTGCATGGCTCGCACAGGAACGGGTAAGTCCCGCATTTTGCAAACTTCCCCGGACCGCGATTGCAGTTGTTACCTGCGCGGCTTTGCTGCTATCTTGTCGTGCGTATGAGCGTCTTGGAATTGACCGATGAGCAGGTGATTTCTCTGGTGCGCCAACTGCCGTCGGCGCGCAAGCGCACCGCGCTGCTGGCCCTGGCGCAAGAGGGCCTTGCCCGTCGCGACGAGCGGCTGCGCTTCGGCGAGGCGCAGTTGCGACGCCTGTGCGCCGAACGCGGGCTGGACTGGGACCGGCTGTCGGAAGACCAGCGCGAAGAGTTTGTGAACCGGCTCCTGCATGAGGCGTAGCCGTGGCGCTTACCGTCGTCTTCGACACGAACATCCTGTTCTCGGCCACTGGCTGGCGCGGCAATCCGTTTCAGTGCGTGGAACAGGCGCGGGCCGGAAAAATTGAAGCAGTGACATGCGTCGAGTTGATGGAGGAGCTGGTCGAAAAACTGGAATTGAAGCTCGGCTTTTCTCCCCAGCAAAGTGCCGAAGCGCTCGCCGATTATCTGGGCTTCATCCGTGTAGTGAACATTGCGAAAACTTTGGATGCCGTTCCACGTGACCGGGAAGACAATGCGGTGCTCGAAAGTGCCCTTGAAGGCAAGGCCGAGTTCGTCGTCAGCGGCGACTTGGATTTGTTGGCGTTGAAAAAGTTTCGCGGCATCGAGATTGTCCGTGCCCGCGAGTTCCTTGACATCCTGGCGAAGCGAGCGAGTTGACATTGAAGCATTTAACCCAAGTTCAACGGAGTCGATGCGTATGAGCCGCCTACGCCTGCTGCTGGTCGCCTGCCGTGTTTTCGAGCGCGAACTCGAAGTCCTTCGCGCGTTCCGCTTTCCGATTCATCCCTGACCTCGGCCTATCCCGGATTCCGAAGCTGGCAGAAATGCATCGTCAACATGAATTGAGCATTGACGCCCGGGCGGTTCGCCAAAACATTATGTCAAACATGAAACCAACCAACACTTTGATCAACCGTCGCCGTTTCCTCCGCAGCAGCGCCACCGCCATCGGTACCGCTGTCGCCGCGCCGATGATTGTTCCATCTTCCGTCTTGGGCATGGGCGGAGCCACCGCACCCAGCGAACGGATCAGAATGGGTTTTATCGGACTGGGTGGCCAGGGCACCGGCCACTTGCTCGGCGGTGCCTGGACTTATGTTGCCGGCGGCTACATCGCCCGCCAGGATGTGCAGGTGCAGGCGGTTTGTGACGTGCGCAGGGAGCGCCGCGAATCAGCGCATAAGCGATGCAACGAGTTTTATGCCGGGAAGCTCGGTCAGGCCGGCTACAACAGTGTCCGCGCCCATTCTGATTTCCGCGAAGTGCTGGCCAGGTCCGATATTGATGCGGTGCTGCTGGCGTTGCCGTACCACTGGGCGGCGCCGATGGCCACGATGGCGGCACGGGCGGGCAAGGATGTTTATTGCGAGAAGCCCATTGCCATCACGTTGGAGCAAGGGCGCAACCTCGTCGAGACCTGCACGCGTTTCGGGCGCATCTATCAGGCCGGCACCCAGCAGCGCTCGGAATACGGCGGCAAATTCCGTCAGGCCTGCGAACTGGTTCGCAATGGTCGCATTGGCCGGCTCAAAGAAGTCTATGCGTACCGACAGCCGGGAGCATTTTTCCCGAGCAACTGGACTTCAGACAAGTCCGTGCCAGTGCCGTCCGGCTTTGACTGGAACCTCTGGCTCGGCCCGTTACCCTGGCGTCCCTACGGAGGCGAAGCCGGTCATACAATTTCGGGAATCTTCATCGGCGACTTGAACTGGAGCCCGCACCACTACGACATCATCCAATGGACGGTGAACCCCGACCCCACCGCGCCCATTGAAGTGGATTATGAGAAACCCAAGACCACGGCTTCCGGCAAAGCGGTTTATCCCGGTGGCGCTGTGGGTCGGCCTGAAGACGGGAACGTCCATTACCGTTACTCAAACGGCGTGGTGGTTCACTCCACCCCCTACCCAGGTGAACCGGTTGGAAACGAGGGCGGGGCCTGCTTCATCGGCACCGAAGGGCGCATTGCTGTGGACCGCGCAAACCTCGTTTCCTATCCGGAGCGTATTCTCAAGGAGCCGTTGCGGCCTACCGATGCCCGCGTCGAGCATAACCATGGACACTCCGACAACTTCCTCGAGTGCGTGCGCTCCCGTCGCCCGACAATCTGCAAACCGGAAACCGCCGTTTACAGCATGAGCGCCATCCTGATCGGTGGCATCGCGATGGCGTTGCAACGGACGGTCAAATGGGATCCGGTCAAAGGTGAATTTCCCGGCGACGTCGAGGCCAATCGTCTTGTCGCCTACGCTCCGCGCGCACCCTGGCGGTTCTGACTGAAGTAAGTTAGAAATATAAAATGCAAAATGCAAAATTAAGAATGGTGATGGTGAGCCTGCTCGCCTGTCTTCTCGCATTCGTTTCCACAAAACTCCGTGCCGCGCAGGAACAGGAATTCATCACGATCCTTCAATCCGCTGCGGGCCCAACCGAGAAATGTGCCGCTTGCCAGCAGTTGAGAATCATCGGCACTGTCCAGTCGGTGTCAGCTCTGTCCGCACTCCTCGGTGAGGAACGGACCGCTCACGCGGCGCGCAACGCTTTGGAGGCGATCCCCGGGGCCGAAGCGGGCGCGGCCTTGCGGGATGCGCTGAACAGAACTTCGGGAGTCATCAGAGCCGGCTTGATTGATTCGCTCGGTCGGCGGCGCGAACCTGAATCGCTGCCTGTGCTCAAGCCGTTGCTTGACGATGCCGACGTTATGATTGCCTCTGCGGCAGCCGCAGCGTTGGGCAAGATTGGGGGCAAGGACGCGCTGGCGGCGCTTTCAGCAGCACGCGCGAAGTCACCCCCGGCAGTTCAACCCGTCGTACTCGAAGCGCTGATGCAATGTGCCGAGCGTCTCCAGGCCGGAGGCGACAACCGGGGTGCGGCAACTATTTACCGGAGTTTGTTCAATGTGGATTCTCCGCCGCCAATCCGCGCCGCTGCCTGGCGAGGACTTGTCTTATCGGACACCAGCAAGCGCGTTGATCGGATCACAATTGCGCTTGCGGGCAAGGATCGTTTGACGCACCTCGCCGCACTCAAACTGCTGCGCGAGTTGGGTGACGCGAAAGTAATCAATGCCTGTCTTAAGCAATGGGCAGCACTCCCGGCAGATTCACAGGTTGCAGTCCTGAATTCGAGCCTCAAGCTGGGAGCGAAGGCGCTGCCCACCGTTCGGGCCGCCGCCGGGAGCGCGCACCTTCCTGTCCGGGTTGCGGCGTGGCAGGTGCTGGCGGAACTGGAAGATTCCTCAATGCTCCCTGCGGTGGCCAAGGCCGCAGCGCATGGTGAACCTGCCGAACGCGAGGCCGCCCGAGACACACTCACCCGATTGCGCGGCCCGGGCGTGGACAAAGCCATCCTCAAGCAGATCAGCGAAACCGAATCGCCTGTGAAAGCCGAGTTGTTGCGCGCCTTGGGTGATCGCGGCGATAAGGGCGCGGCGGATGTCCTTCTGAGATACGCCGACAATGAAAACGAGCCGGTTCGCCTCGCGGCATTGGAATCGTTGAGAAAACTTGCCGTGCCGAACACCCTCACCCCGTTGCTGAATCTTGCCGGCAAATCGAAGTCCGAGCGCGAGCGTGAGCCGGTGATCAGAACTCTGTCAGCAATCTGTCAGGCCAGCTCCGACAAGAACGACGCTACTCGCCGAGTGCTCGAAGCAATGGATCGTTTGCCTCTCACTGAGCGACGCCATTTATTACAACTGCTCGGCGATCTCGCCACGCCTGCCGCTCTCACGGCCGCCCAGGCCGCCAGCAAGTCTGCAGATCCGTCGCTGGCAAGGGAGGGTGTCCGTGTCTTGACTCAATGGCCGAATGCCGCCGCCGCGCCGCCTCTGCTTGATCTCGCCCGAACTGGCGTGGACCCCACGTTGCAACTGCTCGCCCTGAGCGGGGGCATCTCCGTTGCTGAACAGGAAACGGATCTCGCAAAACGTTTCGATCTGCTGCAGCGGGCCATGGCAGTCGCAAAACGTCCCGATGAAAAGAAACAGGCGCTCGGCCAGCTCGGCCAGATTCCAACGCCCGCAGCCTTGCAGATCGCGCTTGATCAACTGGCCGATTCCAACCTTGTGACTGAAGCGGGCCTGGCGGCGGTGAGCATTGCTGAAAAACTCGCCGCTGCGAATCCACAACTCGCCGACGATGCTGCTGTCAAAGTGCTCGCTCATTGCAAGACCCAGAACATCGTCAAGCGGGCCTGGGCGCTGCGCCGTCAGCCCAAGAGCGGCGGACCTTTCATTCAGGATTGGCTGGTCAGCGGCCCTTACCATCAGCAGGGAGCGACTGGTGCTGAGGCCGTCTTCAACACCGTTTTTGCTCCGGAGAAACCGGGCGAAACCGTGAACTGGAAACCGATGCCGCGCGGGGACCACGCAAATCTTGGAGCGCTGTTTCCCGACCAGATGAATTGCGCCGCGTATCTCAAGGCGCAGATCATCTCGCCGCAGAATTGTAAAGCGGCGTTGTTGATCGGAAGCGATGACGGCGTGAAAGCCTGGCTCAATGGTGTCCTGGTTCACGGCAACAACGTTGACCGCGGTATGGTGCCGGACCAAGACATGGCGCCGATTGAACTCAAGAAAGGCGACAACCAACTCCTGCTCAAGATCACCCAGGGCGGTGGAGGATGGATCGCTTGCGCAAGAATCGTCGGGACGGATGGCCAGCCCATCGCGGGCTTGCGCATCGAACCGCAAGGCGGGGTGGCAGCGACCGCGGCGGCGGCGGCTCCCGCACCGGCACCCCTGCCCGCGCCTGTGCCCGTGCCCTCCGTGCTGCCCAAGCGGGATTCATTCCGGAAGTTGAAACTGTCCGACCAGTTCTACGCGGAAGGCGCGTCGTTCGGTGACTTCAACAAGGACGGAAAGATGGATGTGGTGGCGGGGCCGTTCTGGTTTGAAGGACCGGATTTCAAAACGAAGCACGAGATACGTACCCCAACCGCTTTCAGTCCGAAAGATTACTCGGACTGTTTTCTGATGTTCACCGGCGATTTCAATCGCGATGGCTGGCTCGACATTTTAGAGGTGCCCTTTCCCGGCAAGGAAGGTTACTGGTATGAAAATCCCGGCACCAAGGGCGGGCACTGGTCACGGCACCTCGCGTATCCGATGTTGGGCAACGAATCGCCTACATTGGTTGATGTGACGGGTGACGGACAGCCGGACCTGGTCTTCAACAACGAAGGCTATATCGGCTACGCCACATTCGATACGGCCAGGCCGGACGAGGTCTGGAAGTTTCACGCCATCTCGCCGCAGGATAAACGCTATCAGCGCTTCACGCACGGCATCGGCGCGGGCGACATCAACGGGGATGGACGCGTGGACATCGTTGAAGCCGCCGGTTGGTGGGAGCAGCCTGCGGATGCGACCACATCTGCCCCTTGGAAATTTCATCCGCAGAAATTCGCCGAGGCCGCTTCGCAAATGCTCGTCACGGACGTGGATGGCGACGGGTTGGCAGACGTGATCAATTCCTGGCACTGTCACCTCTACGGTTTGGTTTGGTATCGGCAGATGCGGACCGCCGGCGGAGAAATCACCTGGCAGCAAAACGTCCTCATGCCCCCGCACCCGGATGTCAGGACCACGGACCTCCGTTTCAGTCAGATGCACGCCCTGGCTTTAGCGGATATGAACGGCGACGGACTCAAGGACTTCGTCACCGGCAAACGCTTTTGGGCGCACGGCCCCACGGGCGACGCGGAAGCGGATGCGCCGGCGGTTTTGGTCTGGTTCGAGTTGCAGCGCCCCGGCAACGGCCAGGCTGTGTTTTTGCCGCACCTCATTGACGACGATTCCGGCGTGGGCACGCAGGTCACCGTCGGCGATGTGAACGGGGACAAACGGCCCGACGTGATCGTCGGCAACAAGAAGGGTGTGTTCGTGCACCTGCGCGAGTAACGGCTTGATGAACTCAAACGTGTGCAATTACTTCGACAAGTGGTTGTGATCTGCCCTGATGGCAGACATTTTCAAAATGCCCCGCAGGAAAAAAATCTTCCATGCGCACTTTTCGGCATTCCTACTTTGGCGCAATGATGGCCGTAAAGCCGCCACCCGGAGCCATGGAAACTGGAAGGGATGAGTCACGCTTGACGGTTTTCGTCTCCACCCGGATTGCATTGGGTTCATCTTCGTTCATGGAACCATCGACATAAAGCCGGGCCTGGTATTTACCCGGTGCGAGAAAGTGAAGCGGAACGGACACCTTGCGCGAAGTCCAGTCCGTCATCCCGCCGACGTACCAGGTATCGCCGTGACGGCGGGCCATGACGATGTAGTCGCCCGGCACCCCGGTCACGAAACGCGACTCATCCCATGTCGTCGGCACCTTCACGATGAAGTCGAACCCTTTCTGGCCCTCGTAGGCTTCGGGCGTGTCGGTGACCATGGGCATCGGGTTCTCGTACACCACGTACATCGCCAGGTGATGGCACCGCGTGCCGAGCACGTAGGGATTCTCGTTGCGCGGGACAAACGCCTTTTCCGAAATCGCACGGAATCCGCCTAGGTGATAATCGAGCGGGCCGGCCAACTGCCGCACGTAGGCCGCCTCGACATTATGCGGCGGTGTGCAGCGCTTGCTCCACTTGAGGTACTCCAGATTCAACACGCCTTCGCGATTGAAAAGGTTCGGCCACGTGCGCTGTTCGCCGCTGGGCTTGTACGAGCCGTGAAACTGGAGGTGGAGCTTGTGCCGGGCGGCGGACTCGAGCGCGCGTTCGCAGAAGTTGACCACTTCCTGATCGTCGCGGTCGAGGAAATCCACCATCAAACCGCTGATCCCCCAGTCCTCGTACTTTTGAAAAGCTTCCTCCAGCCGCGGGGTCAGCGCTTTCCAGTGCAACCAAAGACGAATACCAACCCCACGCTGCCGCGCGTACTGGATTATCTCGGGCAACTGCAACTCGGGACGCGGGGTGAGAATGTCGGTGTCCGCATGTGGTGAAAAACTTTCTTCCGACTGCACGTGCCACGGTCGCGTGTCCGACACAACAGCGTGATAGGCGATCCCGTTGCTGGCGCAGAAATCAATGTAGCGTTTGTGCGTTTCCAGATTCATGCCCGGGACGTGAGGCGGTTGGTGTTCCAGTGTGCCGTTCCACCAATGCCACGTGGTCTTGCCCGGTTTGGCCCAACTGAAATCACCGGCGGACGGGTCGTTGAGGCAGAGGAGCAGATTGCTTTCGAGGAGCCGACCGGCCCTGTCGCCCAGCAACACGACGCGCCACGGACTGGCGTGGGGCGTTCGGCCAATGACACACGCGTTGGTTTTGCCGGGCGGAGACGATAAGCGCAGATGAAACACTTCCGAATCCGCATCGGCATCGCGAGCCAGGTAGAGGCTCGAAAAATCGCGGATGCGCGCCTCTGTCAAGCCCACGGCCAGCCCGTCCGGCCAGACGGCCAACAACGGCAAGTCCACCAGCGGTCCCCGGACACCCGTCAGTGGGTCCCGGTGGAACTCGGATTCGTGATCGTTCGTGAAGCGGTCCCAGGCGGTATAGTGCAACGTCGGCACGCCGGCAAACCGGACGTCCCCCAACTCACCGGTCAAAGTGAATTGTTTCCCTTGTTCCGGCAAGCGATAGCGGAAGGCGACGCCATCGTCGTACGCGGCCAGGTCTATGTCCCATTTGACGCCCGCGCGGTCAGTGAAGTGCGCCGTCGCGCGTTCGCACCGGTTCGCCACCTCCTTCGTTTTTCCCCACTGCAGCGGGAATTTTTCATCCATCTTGCTACGCTCAATTTTCTCCAGCGTCGCTGCACCGGATAATTCGCCACCCTCCGCCAGACGAACCGCGAACGACGTAATGTCGATCACTGTGCGGCTGCCGCGGGAGATTCTAAACCCCAACCCGTTGGTTTGTGCGCCGGGGCCAGTCAGTTCAATCGAGTTCTTTCCATCCGGCGAGCGAACTTGGAGGGGTAATGTCGCGGCGTCCGACGACGCCTCCAGTATCGCCGTGCATACAGCCAGCAATAGACAAGGCTTTGTGAGATGGTTGCTCACGACTCTTGCCGACAGGCGCCTGGACAGTGCCGCTTGGTATCTTTTCGAGATTCCAACGCGTGGCGTCATGGTGTTCGATCTCCCGTGAGTGCAGAACCGGCTAAACATTCGGGCACTCTACACTGCTCCAGAAGTTCCTCAAGCCGCCAATCCACCGGTCAATACGTCCCAATATCCGAATGCGAAAGCACCATGACCGGCGGCACGCGATGTTGTTTTGAGTGCGGGATAATTGACGCACCGCTTTGGCCGCGATAAGTCGCTTGTGGGGCAAGGCACCAGGTGTGTTCGTGACAGCCCGCTCGGCGATCGGTATTCGCCAATCACGCCACCTGATCCCGTTGTTCCTCTTTCGGAGGCGGAGTCCTGAAAGGCGGAACCGGCGCTGCCTCCCCTTTTAGCTCTGCTTCCTGTGTGCCGGTCACGCCCAGCCATTGTTCGCAGGCGGTCACGAGATCGGAATCGGTCGGATAGACGGTCGCCTTCTTGTTTTGCGAAGCGGCGGTGCGCCCTTCGACAATATCTTCGTGTCTGAGAATGTTGGCGGAACGCGGACGCAGCAAACGGGCGCGACGATTGGCGAGCCAGCGGATGATGATGACGCCGCTGTTCGCCCTGGTGTGTGCGCGCGGGACGTTCGGCCTGGCTCCCAATTCGGACGCCGCAACATTGTGGATGACTTGCCACGGATCCTTTGCGCCAAACGCATTCTGGAGTTCCGCGTCGGAGAGCAACTCGATGGCTTGCGGAATTTCGGCCTTAAAATCCTGGGCCGCAAACCACGCGAGGCCGTGACCGTGGGCGGAAAGATTGATGGCGAGGGTGCGTCCACTGACAAGCACTTCCTCTGCGCTGACGGAGCGTTCGCCGGGGGGCAACGACTGAAGCTCGGCTGAATACATGCCGACGATCGAAACAAAGCTCATCCACAGATCGTTGAATTCGCGATTGGGCATCACATCGGCATCGCCGCCGGGCAGGCCGAACGCGCGGGCATACACATTGCGCCGCTGCGCCGTCGTCAGCCGGCTGTGATGGCCCTTCCAGTGGCGGTAGAGCATGGCTCCGGCCCGTCCGGGGCCGAGGGGCAACATTCCGCGGCTAAACATGGCAACCAATCGGTCCACCACCTCAAAGAGGCGGGCCTCCTCCAACATGGCGGTGAAGTAAATGGTTTCGAGCGCGCGGAGATTGGCTGAAACGATTTCTACATTCGTGTCTTCAGCCTGACGCGCCGGATCTGCGCTGACGGTTGACTGGCCGCTGCTGTCCTCTTGCACCGGAGATTTCTGCTTTGTGCCCATGCCTGCGATACTAGCACGTCACATTCCCGGCGCAATCGCGTTAGAGGCCAGTCCTTTACGCGCAAAAATCCAGGCTGCATCTCCTGGCCACGGTCAAAAGAACCGCAACCTGGGGGGTTTTCGGTCAAAGACCACTGCACGGCGTGGGCTTGGGGTGCCTCAAAACGTCGCAATATCCGATTGCGAGCGTACAGTGGCCCGCGGCAGGCAATGACCCTTGAACTCGAGATAATGTTTTCCACTGCGTGAACAGCTCCTTGCCCGGCAGATACGGCAGATAATAGTCCGGCACGCCAGCTATGTTTTCCCTTGAACCACTCATTTCCTTCCGACACGCTGTGAGCAAACGCGGAAACAAGCTCCTCCAACTTCTATGAAAAACATGAACCGCCGTCTTTTTCTCGGTGCTGCTGCGATGTCAGCGGCCACCCTCTCAACGTTGTCGAACGCCGCCGAGCCTGCGGCTGGATCAGTCAAAATCATCGGCCTGGTCGGCAGCCTGCGAAAGGGCAAGACCACCTTCAAGGCGATGGAACTCGCCCTCGAATCTGCCAGGACAGTCAGTCCGGCCATCACCACGGAACTCCTCGAGCTTTCCGGACTGAACCTCGACCCGTACATCGCCGTCGGCTCAAAGAGTTCCGACCGGCCGGATGATTTCCCCGTCGTGCGCGGGAAATTGGAGGCAGCGAACGTCCATGGCATTCTGATGTGCTCGCCGGTTTACATGGGGATCGTCTCGTCGCCGCTGAAACAGCTCTTCGAGCGAATGCTCGCCTTTCGTCAAGGCGGATTCCCGTTGCGCAACAAAGTGGGCGGCGCCATCGCCGTCGGGGCCGGGCGCAACACCGGGGTGGAGCTGATCCTGCAACAACTGATCATGTTCATGCTTTCCCAAGGAATGATCCTCGTGGGCGATGGCAAACCGGGAGATCATTGGGGCGGCACCATTCAATCGCAGGGCGAGGAACTTTCGAAAGACGAAGGTAGTCTGAACACCGTCCGCGGCGTCGGCAAACGCGTTGCCGAGATCGCGTTGCGCATGGCAGCGTCAGCGAAATAGGAATCGACGAACTCCGCCAGGCCATGAGAATGATGCGCTTGGAAGCGCAGTGCTCATTTCCAAACCAAGTAATTACCTTCGTTCCGGTGTGAAACGCGCTGGCGTGGTTTCAGTCCAACAATCTCAAGTCGGCCCGCTTGCTTCACACCTTCGAGGCTGCATCTTATGAAATCAGTTCTGCTCGTTCTCGGCGCCGGCCTCCTATTGTCCGTTCCGCATTCTCCGATCCTCGCCGCCGATGCGGCCGTTCCACTCGAGCCAATCCGCGGTGAAGTCATCATCAACCGCACTAACGCGGCGTGGGAGTCGCAGCAGGTGCAGGAGCCGTGCATACTGCCGAACCCGAAGGACCCGGCCCGCCTCGTGATGTTTTACTCCGGCGTGCCGGCAACGAACCGGAACTTGTGTTTCATCGGCAAGGCGTGGTCGCTCAAGTCCGACCCGTTCACGTGGCATCAGGACGAACACAACCCGGTGTTCAGTCCCGGGAAACAGGGTTGGGATTCCGGCAGCATCCGGCTCGACGCAGTCCTCTACCTCCCGGTGGAGAACGCCTACTACATTTATTATTCCGGCACGACGGCTTCAGTTCAGGATCGCATTGGCCTGGCGATCTGTCCGGCCGGGGCGGATGGATATTCCGGCATCACGCCCGCGGCCATCCGCCGCGTCGGCGCGCAGCCGGTGCTCGCGCCCGAGCCAGCCGCGCCGTATTTCGAGCAAATGGCTTCGCAGGCGGCGGTGTTGCGCGAGTGGGACGCGAAGGAGCGGCGATGGGACTGGTTCCTGTATTACTCCTATCGCGGCAAGGACGGCACGCTGCCCGGACTGCGGCTGGCGACTTCGCGCGACGGAAAAATCTGGACGCGCCACTTCAACGAGAAAGATCCGCGCGGCATGGGCCAGATTTTTCCGTCCACGCCGGGCGCGTATTACGAGTGGCATCAGGTTTTCAAAATCGGCGGCACCTATTTGCTCTCCATCGAAGTCGGCATCTCGGCGGGCAAACGCTGGCGGCCCGTCATTGCGGTGAGCAAAGACCCCGCCACCGGCTGGGCGCAGACCGACGTGGACGCGGTGCTTCAGACGAAATGGACGGGCCTGTACCGCGACGACACGATCTACCACGTCGCCACGCCCGCGCTGTATCAGATCGCGGGCAAATGGTATCTCTACGCTCAAGCCTGTCCGCTGCCCGACAACGGCAACTACATTGACGGCCACTGGGACCTCTGGTGTTTCGCCTGCGACCGGCTGATCCCGACGCTGCCCGGCTATGAAAGCATTTACATCCCCGGCCAGCCAGCGTATGCGGGAGCCGCCCCTTGAGGGCGAGATCTATGGAGGACCCTTGCCGTTCTGCCCTTGAATGGCCTCTCCGTTCGGGTAGCGTCTCCACGTGCTCGAGGATAATCGCTCTATTGGACAATTGGTTACGACCTGGGGAGTGGTGACGCGACTGATCGCGGTGGCGATGCTGGTCCAACTGGGTTGGGCGGCAGAAATCCCCGCAGTGGCCGTGAACTCCGCCGAAATGCGGGAACTGCACCGCTGGACGGCAGCGAAGTTTGACGACGAGAAGCAAGCAGCCCCACCCAGATGGGGACTGGCCGTCCTGACCAACTTCGATGAGTTGTGCCTGAACACGCGAATGGGTCGGCCGCTCACGATCGGCAACACGGAGTACGCGCGTGGAGTATTCTGCCACGCGACCAGCAAGGTGGCCGTGCGGTTGCCAGCTCCGGGCAAGGCTTTCTCGGCTTTCGTTGGCGTGGACAGCAACTCTCAGACGCGCGGTGGGCGCGGTAGCATCGTCTTCTCGGTGACGGTCGCGGGGAAGGAGGCGTTCCGTTCGAAGGTCATGCGCGAGGGGTTGCCAGCCGAGCGAGTCAACCTCGACCTCAGTGGCGCGACGGAATTCTTGCTCGAAGTCGGTGACGACGGCGACGGCATCACCTGTGACCAGGCGGACTGGGCGGATGCGAAGATCGCGTTGGCCGACGGTCGCATTCTGTGGCTGGGTGATCTGCCGATCATTGAGGGGCAGGTGCAAACACCGCTACCCACGGATCTGCCTTTCTCTTTCAGCTACGATGGCCAGTCCTCGGCCGCACTTCTCAAAGACTGGCCGCTGGATCGTCAGGTTAAAAAGCTCGACGCTCAACGGACACAGCGAACCTGGACCTGGACCGACCCCAAGACCAAGTTGGCGCTCCGCTGGGCTGCGATTGAGTACCTCGATTTCCCGACAGTCGAATGGACGCTTTATTTCAAGAACGGTGGTGCGACGGACACGCCCATCATCGCGGACGTTCAAGCCTTGGACGCTCGTTTCGAGCGGAAGAAGGACGAGGTCTATGCGCGATTCGCCGCGCCCGATGAGTTTGTCTTGAATCATCACGTCGGGAGTCCGTGTGCAGCGAATGATTACCAACCGCTTCGGACCGCCTTGCCCCACAAGACGGCCAAGCGCATCGCCACGTCCGGCGGGCGCGGGTCGAACAGCGACTGGCCCTATTTCAACGTCGAGTGGCCGGGTGAAGGCGTCATCGCCGTGGTGGGTTGGCCCGGCCAGTGGGCGGCGAGCTTCACGCGTGACGAGGCCAACGGGCTGCGGGTGCGTGCGGGACAGGAGCAGACTCACTTCAAACTGCTGCCCGGGGAGGAAGTGCGCACGCCGCTGGTCGTTCTGCAATTCTGGAAGGGCGACCGGATTCGCTCGCAGAACACTTTCCGCCGATGGATGCTCGCCCACAACGTGCCGAAGCCCGCCGGCAAACCGATCCAGCCGATGCTCTTCGGCTGCAGTTCACACTTCACCGGCGAGATGGTGGATGCGAACGAGGCGAATCAGTTGCAGTTCATCAATCGCTACCTCGAGGAGCGGTTGAAAATTGACTATTGGTGGATGGACGCCGGGTGGTACTTCTGCGACGGCAACTGGGGCAAGACAGGCACATGGGAAGTGGATACCAAGCGGTTCCCTCGAGGCCTCCGGGCGATCAGCGACCATGCGCATTCCAACGGCATCAAGACCATCGTCTGGTTCGAGCCAGAACGGGTTGCCCCCGGCACGTGGCTTTCCGAAAAACACCCCGAATGGATCCTGGGCGGAAAGAGCGGTGGCCTGTTGAATCTCGGCAATCCCGAGGCTCGCCAATGGCTGACCGACCACGTTAGCAAGTTGATCACCGCCCAGGGCATTGATCTGTACCGCCAGGACTTCAACATGGACCCGCTCGATTTGTGGCGGAAGAACGATGCTCAGGATCGTCAGGGCATCACCGAGAATCACCACATCACCGGCTACCTGGCTTATTGGGACGAGCTGCTGCGCCGGCATCCGGGGTTGCTGATTGACTCATGCGCGAGCGGCGGTCGCCGAAACGACTTGGAGACGATGCGCCGCTCGGTGCCGCTATGGCGAACCGATTTCCGGCTCGATCCGGTCGGCACGCAATGTCACAGCTACGGGATTTCTTTCTGGCTTCCGCTGAGCGGGACCGGCACGGGAACTTACGCGGCCTACGATTTTCGCAGCAACATGACTCCGCTGTTGAACTGCATCTGGGACGTGCGCATCAAGGACGCCGACTACGACTTGATGCGACGGCTGTGCGAACAGTTCCGTCAGGTGGCTGACAACTATCTCGGCGATTATTACCCGCTAACACCGTACAGCCTCGAGAACACGTCCTGGTTGGGCTGGCAATTCGACCGACCGGACCTCGGCACGGGCATGCTGCAAGTCTTCCGGCGCAGCGAGAGCATCTACAAGGCGGCGGACCTGCGACTCCACGGCCTGGACCCCGAAGCGCGCTACCGCGTGAGAAACCTGGACTCACCGGAGGCCGACGTCATCACGGGCCGACAGTTGATGGACGGCGGTGTCCCCGTCGTGTTGAACGACCGCCCCAGCGCGGTGGTGATCCGCTATGAAAAGGTTGGCCAGTAGGAGAAGAGGGGCTTGGGTGATGTCATAACGTCAGACCGAAGACCGAAAACCGGCTGACGATTTCCTGTGGCGGCCGTCGATTCTCGTTTCAAAGACAGGGTTGACTCCAACCTGCCAGGGAGCAGACTGCGGATTGGCGTCCGGTCCTGGAGCAACCCAGATGAACTCCACCGCGGCCATTTTCGCCACCACCCACTGGAGTGTGGTGCTGGCGGCAGGCCAATGCACCGATGCGCAAGCGTCGGAAGCCTTGGAGCAGTTGTGCCGCACCTATTGGCATCCGCTCTACGCCTTCGTCCGGCGGCGCGGCTTTGACCTGGAGGAAGCCCAGGATCTCACCCAGGAGTTTTTTTTCCGTTTGCTGCAAAAGAACCGGCTTTCCTTCGCCGATCCACGCCGCGGGCGATTCCGCTCTTTCCTGTTGAGTTCCATCAACCACTTTCTGGCCAACGAATGGGACCGGGCGCACGCCGTGAAGCGAGGCGGTCGCGTGACTTTCCTGCCGCTGGGGGACGATTCCGTCGAACAACGATGTATGGAGGGGGGATTGTCACAATCTTCGCCGGAACAAGTCTATGAACATTGTTGGGCGCTCGCCCTGTTGGAAAAAGTGCTCGGGCGTTTGCGCGCGGAAGCGGTGGCCGCCGGGCGAGCAAAGCAGTTCGACGAACTGAAGGTCTTTTTGACCGGAGAGCAAGACTCAGGCTACGCGGAGCTGGCGCGGAAGCTGGACACAACTGAAGGGGCTTTGAAAATGGCGGTGAAAAGGTTGCGCACCCGCTATGGCCAACTGCTGCGGGAAGAGATTGCGCATACCGTTGCTGATCCCAAGGAAGCCGAGGACGAGTTGCGTCACCTGTGCGCAGTTCTGAGTGGGTGAAGCGTTACTTGTCGTCCCGGTTTGCTTTAGTAACGGTCGTGAGGGTCGTGTCAGGCCGCACCGCCGGGCCGAAGTGATTTGCGCTTTGAACCGCTGAACCGGACGGTCGGCGACGTAGCGCAGACTGGAGTCTGCTGTGTCGCGGATTGGCAATCCGCGGACGCCGCCAGCGTGGGGACGGCCCGCCGACTGCCAGTCGGCGAAACAGCAGGTTGCCAACCTGCGCTACGGAGCGGAGTGACGGTCGGATCGCATGATGAACATGAACGCCACGCGTATTTGCAGCCGATGCAAAAGCGAGCTGCCCAGCCATGCGCCGGAGGGCCTCTGCCCCAGGTGCCTGCTGAAGGCTGGCGCGGCCGAGTGGGGCTTGGCGTTCGGCGGAGGCGGAGAACCGGGGGCCGGCTTCGGCGGACAGAGGTTTGGGAATTTCGAACTGTTGGAGAAGATCGGGGAAGGCGGAATGGGGGTGGTTTACCGGGCGCGCCAAGTCAACCTGGACCGTATTGTGGCAGTGAAACTCCTGCCGTCGGGCCCGTTGAGCCGCGAGGACGCGGTCGGGCGGTTCCGGGCTGAAGCAAACGCGGTTGCCGCTTTGCAGCATCCGCATATTGTCGCCCTTCACGAGGTGGGGGAACACGAAGGTCGCCCCTATTTCTCGATGGACCTGATCGAGGGGCAGACGCTCGCTGAACTGGCACGCGATGCCCCGCTCCCGGCTCGACGCGCCGCCGGCTACCTGAAACCGGTGGCCGAAGCCATCCAATACGCCCACGACCACAACATCGTTCATCGCGACCTCAAGCCCTCGAACATCATTGTGGATGAACTGGACCAACCCCACATCACCGACTTTGGTCTGGCCAAACGCCTGACTTTGGACTCGTCACTCGCCACTGGTCACTCGTCACTCACCCTGACCGGCCAGGTGCTGGGGTCGCCCAGTTTCATTTCGCCCGAGCAGGCCGGGGGCCGCTCGCGCGACGTTGGTCCCGCCAGTGACATCTATTCTCTTGGCGCCCTGCTGTATCACCTGCTCACCCGGCAGCCGCCGTTCCAGGCGGATACGCTCACCACGCTGTTGAAGCAGGTGGTTGAAGTCGAGCCGCTCATGCCGCGCTTGCTGAATCCCAGCATCCCGGAAGAATTGGAAACAATTTGTCTGAAGTGCCTCGAAAAAGAGCCCGGCCGTCGTTACCCGACCGCGCAGGCACTGGCGGACGACCTCGGCCGATTCCTGGCCGGCGAGCCGATCCTCGCCCGCCCGGTAAACTTGCTGGGCAAGACGTGGAAATGGTGCCGGCGCAGGCCGGCGTTCGCTAGCCTGGCGGCGGCCTTGGTTCTCACGTTTCTCCTGGGGGTGACCGGAATCCTCTGGCAGTTGAAAAGAGCCAGAGCCGGCGAGATGCTGGCCTTGCGCCACGCGTATGCGGGGGACATGACCATTGCGCAACAAGCATTGAAGGAGGGGAGTCTGGGGCGCGCGATCGAGTTGCTGAACAAGTATCTGCCCGCGGGAAAAGCAGAAAGTAGAAAGCGGAAATCCGAAATGGATTTGCGCGGCTGGGAATGGCGATATTTGTGGGGCCTGTGCCGCGAGGATGCGCACTTCAAACTCACTCAGCATTCAAACGCTTTGGTCAATGTGGCTTTTTCACCCAACGGCAAGCTGCTGGCGGTGCGGCACAGGAGCGGCATCATTGATCTGTGGGATTGGACTGCGCGGCGGAAAACCGGCCAACTGTTCAACCAAGGTGCGAGGAACGCGATGGCCTTTTCTCCACAGGGTGACTTCATTGTTTCAGGCGATAGCGATACCAACGGGAACCATTCGATCAACATTTGGGATGTTGCGAACCAACGACTCGTTTCCTCGATTCCCCAGCCCCGTATGGTCACCGCGCTCGCCCTTTCCCCGGACGGCACTTTGCTGGCGGTGTATTACGCCGATCCCAAGTGTCGGATTCTGCGCCTGCCCTCGGGCGACATTGTCAAGAACCTGCCAGCTTCAGAGTTTATAAACGGGGACACGCGCGTCCCGTTGTTCTCCCCGGACGGGGCCACGCTCGTGCTTGGGGAGTGGGGCGGAACGATTCGACTAATGAACTGGCGAACCGGCCAGGAGCGGAAAATACCGCCTCCCTCTCCCGACAGCGAGTGCGTGACGGCCCTGGCTTTTTCGCCCGACGGCCGGATTCTGGCTTCCGGCTACGGATATTCCGATGGCATTATTCGCCTTTGGGATGTCGCTTCCCTTGACCCTCTGGGCCGCCTGGAAGGTCATCGGGGCTGGGTTTCGAAACTGGTTTTTTCTCCCGATGGCCGGACGCTCTTCTCTGCCAGTGACGACGAAACGGTTCGGGCATGGGCCATTCAACAGAAGCGCGAGACACGCCGCTTTCAAGGCCACACCTCGGGACTGCGAGGATTGGCTGCCTCTCCCGACGGCCGAACCCTGGTGAGTTGCGATTCAGATGGCTCGGTACGGGTTTGGGACGCATTTGGCAAACCGCGGCCACCGGCGCATCAGAAGCTGCCATTCCCTGTGGTGAATTGCGGCGTTCCCTTCACGGCGGACAGCCGCCGCCTTTTCACCGCTTCGCTCACGAACCCAGTCACCGTCTGGGATGTCGCCACCGCGTCTGAGGTCCAACGCATCTCCGCCCTGGGCACCAATAATTTCAGCCTGGCGCTCTCGCCAGATGAGCGCCTGCTGGTCATCGGGGGTTATGATGGAATGATTAAGGTTTGGGACCTCAAGAACAAAAGACTGGTGAAGCAATTCCGACCGCATCAGATCCCCATCTATGGAGTCCTTTTCTTTGATCAAGGAAAGACGCTCGTGTCCTTTGCCATGCTCACGCACCGTAAGGTGGAGGTGATACGTTGGGACGTGGCCTCGTGGCAGAGCGTTCCTTTTGGTCCGATTGATGTGGATTGGGCTTATGGTCTCGCCCAGTCTCCCGACCGGCGCCTGCTGGCCGTGAGCTACACTGGCAAGCCGCCGCTCAAATTGTGGGACTGGACCTCAGGCGAGTTGAAGAGGGTGCTGGTTTCAGACACCGGCGGATCGTTTGCACCCGTCTTCTCCACGAATGGTCGCCTCCTGGCCGCCCCGGTACGTGGCGAGGCGCGGGTCTGGGACGCGTCTTCCTGGCGCGAAGTGGCTACTTTGTCGGTTCACGCGAATAGCGTCGTCTCAGTGGCATTCTCCCCCGACGGCAAACGGTTGGTGACCGGAGGATCTATCGGAGGACAACTGCAGCCGGCCCTCCAGGTTTGGGATTATGTCGGTCAACGAGAGCTGATCGGCCTGGACGCCGTCGGGAACTGGACTATGTGGACGCGTTTTTCTCCCGACGGGAATACGCTGGCGGCGCTGAGCTGGGACGGTGTCGCCGACCTCTGGCACGCACCCTCCTGGGAGGAAATCGAGGCGGCCGAAAAGGATGGCAACCATCAACGTGATTCCGGGGCTGAAGTGAAATGAAAACGAACCACAGATCCCTTGGCGTGGGCGAAGGAAGAACCCCGCAGTTGGTGGCTGGCCACTGCGGCCATGAACTGCGTGGGTTGGTAGGGCGCGGCACTCCGTGCGCGCCGCCGGTCGGAGGGGGTCTTGCGAACGGCGCGCACGGAGTGACGCGCCCTACCTTGAGGTTCGTGAATAAGCTCACTCTGGATTCCGACCTCGAACGTCGGACCTCAGATTTGGAAGTCAGAGCCGATCCATGTCGCCGGAGCGCGGACAGCCATGTCCGCGAGTCCCCAACCACTGCGCCAGGATTACGCGGACATGGCTGTCCGCGCTCCGAGCGGCGTAGCCACCTCCTCGGTTTCACCCTCATCGAACTACTCGTCGTCATTGCGATCATTGCCATTCTCGCCTCGCTCCTCTTGCCCGCGCTGGGAAAGGCGAAAGCCAAGGCGCAGGGGATCGCGTGCGTTAGCAACCTCAAGCAACTCCAGCTTTGCTGGCAGATGTATTGCGGGGATTTCAATGACGCGCTGCCGCCCACCACACCGGACTTCGGCAGTATGAACGATCGCGCCGCCCTGTCGGCCACGCCAGACTCCTGGGTGTTCGGCAATGCCTGGACTGACACGACCTCGGACAACATCCAGCGCAGCGTGTTGTTCAGCTACAACCGGTCCCTGGGCATTTATCGCTGCCCGGCCGACAAGTCCACCGTGCGCGACCAGGGCACCATCCCACGAACCCGCAGCTATTCGCTGAGCTGGTCCATGGGCATGTGGCCGGACCGGGCCGACTGGCGTCATCCATACACCTGGCATCGGTTCAATCAGATTCGCAATCCGAGCCCGGCCCAGGCGCTGTTGTTCGTGGACGAGCACGAAAACGGCATCGCACAGGGCCTCTTCTGCTACAACAACCCAGACTTCTACGTATATCCTGGAACGACCGTGTGGACGTGGCTCAGTTTCCCGGCCACGCGCCACGGCAACGCCGGCACGGTGAGTTTTGCCGATGGACATGCCGAAGTGTGGCATTGGAAGGAACCGACGACGCTCAAACCGCCGCAGGCGAACCTCTGGCCGGATTTCAGGCCCGCCGTGCCCAACACCGATCGTGACCTGGGCCGTTTCTTCCGCGCCATTCCCGTAAAGGTGCCGATTCCCTGAACCTCCTCGGCCGGCGTCAGCAGCGACGCCCGGCCAAAAACCTGGGCAACGGTTCAGCGGACGACAACGAAGGTAGGGCGCGTCACTTCACTCCGTGCGCGCCGCAACTGGCAACCCACCCTCCGAACGGCGCGCACGGAGTGACGCGCCCTACCCTCTCAGCAGGCTTATGGCCGCGATGCGCCATTGTGGAATCTTGGACGCTTTACATGGCGGAATCCCACCGAACGGCTCGTTCCGTTACTTTTTCCGGGGACTGCTTTAGTAACCATTGAAAACTAGTACAAACAGGTTGAAGGCAGCCGCATCAAAACGACGCGCTGCGGATTCACCTGAACACCAAAACAAAGAAAGGTTAACATCATGAAAACGTTGCTAAACAAACTGCCGAAAGGCAGGATCACGCGTTGGGGATTCCTCGCCGTGCTGCTGATCGCCGCTGGGGCGACGGTGGGCTGGATGAACCAAAGGCATTACCAACTGGGCGGGTCTTGGATCGGCAAAGGAGCTGGAAGCGTCTGGACCGCAGTGCATGCGCCTTTGGACCCGGAGGCCCAGACAATGGCCGGTCATGTCAACTTCCAGTCCTATGGCCCCGACACTGCCGGCCTAATCGCCGCTTTTGGCGGAGACAGGATGAGTGAGTTCGTCGGTGAAACGAAGATGATCAACCGTGACACGGCCAAATGGACCCTGGTGGGCTATGTACAGGCGGGTCAGAACCCGCCGCAGATCGTTGCCATCATCATTGGGCACGGCACCTGGAAATACACCGATCGTGACCACGCGGTGTTGAATTACACCATCGATACATATCCGGCGGCGGCGGACGCGGACGGCGACGGGATGCCCGACCCGGGCGCCATACCGGTGGTCACGACTCCCGGCGTGATAGACACCGCCCAGCGCGTGCCCATCCTACCATAGCGGATCGGTCGCAACTCAGCGAACGAGTTGCTGACGACGGAACGATGGGGAGTCTGCACCACCAAGTGGGACAGACTCCCCGTCCGGACTGGACTCAACGCTGCAAGAACAACCACCCAACTTTCGACCTCATGAAAACGAAACCAAACCAATCCATGAACCTCAAGGTAGAGCGCGTCACGCCGTGCGCGCCGCAACTGGCAACCCACCCTCCGAACGGCGCGCACGGAATGACGCGCCTTACCAATCCACGCAGTTTATGGCCGCGTTGCCCGGGCGCCGACCGTAGTTTTCTCCTCGCGTCCGCGTTGTTTCTGGCCGCCGCCAGTATCTGCTTTGCCCAGCCCGTCATCACCAACCAGCCCCAAACGCAGGCCACGACTCCCGGCGCGACTGCCACCTTCGACGTCGGCGCGAGGGGCACAGAGCCGCTCGCTTACCAGTGGCAGAAAAACCCGGGCAACGGTTTTTCCGACCTCGCGAACTGCACCAATGCCGCGCTGGTCCTGACCAATGTGCAGCCGTGGGACGCGTGTGACTACCGCGTGGTCATTACCAATCTCACCGCTGGGAGAACCAGTGCCGTGGCCCGCCTTTATGTGATGCGGCCGGCACTGGTGACGACCAACGTGGTGGTCGACAATTTCGATGACAACAAGCTGACCGGGTGGAGCTTGATGAGCAATGCCGAGGGTGGACTCATCGAAACCAACCAGCAGTTCAAAGTGCGCGGCCTTTGGCGTGGTTATCCGACTCCAGAATTGGGCATCTGGACCAAGGGCTTGCGGACCAAGAACTGGAACCTCGCTATCGGTCAGACCCTGGAGTGGCGGGTTGACGTCGTCGGCATGAATGAGAACACGAGTGACGTAGTAATCGAGCCTGGCTATTTGGGCACCTACGAAGCCTACATGTTTATCAAGGGGCGCAACGCTATTTCCATCGTCAAACTTACGGGGGGAGATGGTGTCGTGGCTTTTTCCTGTGACCCGGTCGTGATCAAGAATACGAATGTCGTCCTGGCGCTGGCGATGTCGCGGATGGGCGCGGATGTGGTTCTTACGGCCCGCGTTTTGGACAAGGACAACCTCAACGCCGTCCTCTATGAACGCCGCTTTGTAGATACGCCCGAGATTGATCGGTCACTCACCACGGCCGAAGTCCTAGCCTTGACCGGCAATTCAGTGCCGTTTGCGCCGGACGTAAGACGAGCGCCAGTGACCATGGGGGATGTTGTGGACCTCAAGATATTCCAATACAACTGGGGCACAAACTCAACGGCCGAGGTCACTTTCGACAACCTTGAACTGTGGACATCCATGATTCCTAGGGCGCGCTACGTGGACGTGAACAGCACGAACCCGACGCCGCCCTTCACCAACTGGCTCACTGCGGCGACGAACATCCAGGACGCCGTGGACGTGGCACAGGCGGGCGACGAAATCGTGGTGACCAACGGCATCTACGCCACCGGCGGGCGGGCGGTGGGAACAAACATTCTGGTCAACCGCGTGGCGGTGGAAAAGTCGCTCACGGTGCGCAGCGTCAACGGGCCAGCGGCGACCGTGATCGACGGGGCTGGAACCGTGCGTTGCGCCTACGTGGGCGAGAGCGCGCTCTTGAGTGGATTTACGCTGACCAATGGGAATACCTATACGTTGATCAATGGGAATGTATTGGTTGGTGATGGTGCTGGGGTGTTCTGTGAGCGGTTCGGAGTGGTAACCAACTGTACTTTGAGCGGCAATGCGACTGGTCTCGGGTTGGTGGGGTGGCTCGGGGCCGGCGGCGGGGCGTCTGGCGGCACGCTTTACAACTGCACATTGAGCGGGAATAGAGCTGCATACGGGGGTGGGGCTTCCGGGAGCCTGCTTTACAACTGCACCGTGACCGACAACTCAGCACCCGGCACTGCATTCGGCTCTTTCGGCGGCGGGGTGGACGCGAGCACGCTGAACAACTGCACGCTGACGGGCAACTCGGCTGAGTACGGCGGCGGCGGGGCGTCTGACAGCACTTTGAACAACTGCACGCTGACCGGCAACTCGGCGGACGAGGGCGGTGGGGCGTTTGCGAGCACGCTTTACAACTGTACGCTTACCGGCAACTCGGCAAGTCGGCAGGGTGGTGGGGGCGTGGCGCGCGGGAGTACCCTCTACAACTGCACGCTAACGGGCAACTCGGCAGCTGAGGAGGGGGTGGGGTCTGGAGGCGGAGCGAGCGGGAGCATGCTCTACAACTGCATCCTCTATTCTAACACCGCTCCGAGCGGTCCAAACTACGCGCCTGATCATTGGAATTCAGTTTACTTGAACTACTGTTCCACGACGCCGATGCCAACGAACGGTTTCGGCAACATCACCAACGCGCCGCTCTTCGTGAATCACGCCGGCGGCAACCTGCGCCTGCAATCCAACTCCCCCTGCATCAACGCCGGCCGCAATGCCTACGCCCCCGGCCCCACAGACCTGGACGGCCTCCCGCGCATCGTCAGCGCCACTGTGGACATCGGCGCCTACGAGTTCCAAGGCCCCGGCTCGATGATTTCCTACGCCTGGCTCCAGCAATTCGGCCTGCCCACCGACGGCTCGGCAGATGCCACGGACCCGGACGCCGACGGTCACACCACCTGGCAGGAGTGGCGTTGCCAGACCGATCCCACCAACGCGCTCTCGGTGTTGCGCCTGCTGTCGGCTTCGCCCGCCGGCACCAACGTGACCGTGAGTTGGCAGAGCGTGGCCGGGGTAAACTATTTCCTGGAGCGCAGCACGAATCTGTGGGCCAGCCCGCCGTTCGCGCTGTTGTCCCCGAACCTCCCCGGCCAACCCGGCACGACGACTTTCACCGACACCAATGCCGCGCCCCTGGCTCCGCTGTTCTACCGCGTGGGGGTGGGGAACTGAACGCAGAGGTGAAACGCAAAGACGCAAAGGCGCAAAGACGCAAGGAACAACGAAGAATCAATGCAGCAACGAACTGTCAGTTCTCAGAGTGTGTCTGAAGAATCGCGTTGGGTGTCCACCCTTCAGGGTGCCAGGCCGCCAGAACACGCTGAAGCGTGGACACCAAACCGCTGCGGCCTCCGCGTCTTTGCGTCTTTGCGTTGGACTCGAATCGTAGAAATCCGAAACCCGAAAGAAAACCGAAACACGATGGCAATCCAAACGCAGAATCCAAGGTTACGGCGGAGCCCGTCCGGCAGGCGTCCGTTAGGCCTTCCCGGCCTCGCCCCGCAGAATCTCGCCAAACAATTCGTACACGACCGGACGCTTTTCGGCGAAAACGCAACGAGCGACGCGCTGGCCACCCTGAGCGTAGAATCGAACCACCACCCGGTAGCTTCCTACTCGCAGACGGGCGTAGCCGGCGAGGTCCGCTTCGAGTTGTTTCAGGTCGCCTTTTTCCTGCTCCAGCCCGCGCAGCGCGCGGCGCAGGCGCAGGCGCGGCTCCGGCGCCAAGGCCCGAACGAAGCCGGCCACCTGCGGATCGAGTTCGACTCTAAGCTTCATCGAGCGCCGACAAGGGGAGATAGCGGCCTTTGCCGGAGCGGTCGCGGCGGAGGGCGCGGAGGGCCTGTGGGTTGGCCAGGATTTCCATGGTCTCCAGCAGCGCCTCCATCCGCTCGCGCGGCACCAGAAACGCCACCGTTTCATTGGCCTGCCGCAGGGAAACGGTCTGTTTGGTGCGCACCAGCTTGGGCAACCGCGCCTGCGCCTCCGCAATGTCGAACGTCGTTTTCACGCTGTTGCTTTAACACGAAGCCGGACCGCGCGCAACAACGGCTTGTGGCCTGCCCAGCGCAACGCAGGCAACGAAAAGCGGCACCGGCAGGCTTCGTTCCCTGCGTTTGCTTCTGTGGGCCACAGGAATCCACGTCCCGGTGGCCTGGCTGGCTCGCGGTTGACCAAGCCCTCGCCAGGGGCAGGGCAAGAATTCCTGTGACAAATTCCCGGTTTTCCCTCTGTAACCAGTGAACCGACGACCGAAAGAACCATGAAAACAAATCAAACAAATCCAAACCGCTGGCCAGAAACTTCAATCGCCGTCAGAGAACGCAAGGAACGCATGGAGCCAAGGCTCGTGCTCTCTGCTTTGCGCTCCTTGTGTTCTTTCGCGGCCATCCTTCTCCTCCTGCTTTCCACCGCCAGCGCCTCCGCCGCCACGCGCTACGTCTGGCAGGACAGCCCCAGCCCGGCGCCGCCCTATACCACCTGGACCACCGCCGCCCACGTCATCCAGGAGGCCGTGGACGCGGCGCAGACGGACGAGACCGTCCGGGTCGCCGGCGGGGTGTACGCCACGGGCGGACGCGCGGTGGGAACAAACGTGCTGGTGAATCGCGTGGCCATTGACCGGGCCGTTACGGTCGAAAGTTTGATGGGAGCGGAGGTGACGATCATCCAAGGCTACCAGGTGCCCGGCACCACCAACGGCGACGGCGCGATTCGCTGCGTGTATCTCGCCAACGGCGCCAGCCTGTCCGGGTTTACCCTGACCAGCGGGGCCACGCTTACCAACGGGAATTGGCAATTGGAGAGATTGGTGATTCACGGCGGCGGGCTGTGGTGTGAATCCACGAACGCTTTTGTGACCAACTGCGTCATCACAGGCAACTCGGCTGCCGGGGCCGGCGGCGGCGCGTTTCAGGGCACTTTGAACAACTGTACACTGACCGGCAACTGGGCATCCGGCGGCGGCGGGGCATGTGAAGCCACGCTGAACAACTGTACCCTGACTGGCAACTCGGCTGGCTAGGGCGGTGCGGCGTGTGGCGGCGCGTTGAACAACTGCACGCTCACCGGCAACTCGGCTGATCAAGGCGGCGGGGCAGGTGATGCCACGCTGAACAACTGCACGCTGACCGGCAACTCCGCTTACTACTCCGGCGGCGGGGCGACTTTTAGCACGCTGAACAACTGCACACTGACCGGCAACTCGGCCGGCGGCGGAGGCGGAGCGATGTACAGCACGCTTAACAACTGCACGGTGAGTAGTAATTCGGCCACATTGGGCGGCGGGGCCTCGCGCAGCACACTCAACAACTGCACTGTGGCTGAGAATTCGGCTTCTGGAGGTGGTGGTGGAGTTGAGATTGGCACACTCAACAACTGTACGCTGACCGGGAATCGGGCCAGTGGGACCAGTGGGTTTTCTGGCGGCGGGGGGGCGGCAGGAGGGACGCTTAACAACTGCAGCTTAACCGGCAATTCGACCGCGACCTGGGGCGGAGGGGTCATTGGGGGCGACATGTTTTGGGGACCCCTCACCCTGAACAACTGCACGCTGACCGGCAATTCTGCTTCTTTATCCGGCGGCGGGGCGTTGGGGGGCACACTGAACAACTGCATCGTCTATTTCAACACCGCCACGAATGGAGCGAACTACGCGACCAGTCCTCTTTTCACTACCCTGAACTACTGTTCCACAACGCCGATGTCCACCAGCGGTTTCGGCAACATCACCAACGCGCCGCTGTTCGTGGATTACGCTAACGGCAATCTGCATCTGCAATCCAACTCCCCCTGCATCAATGCCGGCCTCAATGCCTATGCTCCCGGCTCAACGGACCTGGACGGCCTCCCGCGCATCGTCAGCGGCACGGTGGACATCGGCGCCTACGAGTTCCAAGGCCCCGGCTCAGTGATTTCCTACGCCTGGCTCCAGCAGTACGGCCTGCCCACCGACGGTTCGGCGGATGCCACGGACCCGGACGCCGACGGCCACACCACCTGGCAGGAGTGGCGTTGCCAGACCGATCCCACCAACGCGCTCTCGGTGTTACGCCTGCTGTCGGCGACGCCCAGCGGCACCAACGTGACCGTGAGTTGGCAGAGTGTGGCCGGGGTAAACTATTTCCTGGAGCGCAGCACGAACCTGGCGTCAATACCGCCGTTCACTCCGCTGGCCACCGGCATTCCCGGCCAGCCAACGGCCACGGGCGCCGGGCGCTAACTTCTTCAACAATTCCGGTCGGCGGAACGCCGCCCTTACTGGCAGGCAAGGATGTCTGCCGCTACGAATTTCCGGACACGTTCTAAAGCACCACGGTTCTTCCTGGAACCGGAATCGGATAGCGGCCGTTTGCATCAGGTTGGACCGGCGCCGGTGCCGCCAGCGAACTGATTAGGTCCAGCCCCGGCGACTGTTCCAACTTCGATGCGAGGGCTTCGTCGTAACTGATCAACTTCCCGGACTCGGCGGCCATGCGTCCCATGATGCTCACGAAGCAAGCACGAGCGCCACGTTCGGCTTCATTGTAAGGCTTGTCATTGCGGATGGCGTCGAAGAGCAGGTCGTGCTCGACTTGATACGGCTCGCAGGGTCCGCCGCTGTAGCGCCAGAATTCATTTTCACGGGTTTGGACCTGGTTCTTGTAGAGACGCGGTTTCGCGGCGGCGAGGCTTTCCATGATGAGCGCGGAACCTTTCGTGCCGTGCGCGAAGTCGGAGTAAATGTCCCAGCAACCGGTGTTGTGCCGGCCTTCGGCCAGCAGCTTCGCGCCGTCGGCGAAGGTGTACTCAATCATGTATTGGTCGAACATCTGGTCCGGGTCTTCGCGGGCGGCACGAGCGCCGTGGCCTTGCGCAGTGACGGGCCAGGCGTTCTTGGCCCAGCAGCAAACGTCGATGTTGTGGATGAGCCAATCGACAAAGAAACTCGCGTTGAGCCAGGTGAAGCAACTGTAGTTGAGAATCTGGTGGCCAAGCTCCGTTTCATCTGGCCCCTTGGGTTTGAAGCCGACGGGACCGTGCATGCGATAAGTGCGCAGCAGGAGGAGGTCACCGATGGCACCGTCGTGGATGCGCTGGATGACTTCCTCGCGCGGCTTGTCGTGGCGCCACATCAGGCCGGTGGCAACCTTGAGGTTCTTCTGTTTCGCCAATTCAGCGGCGCGCAGGATGCGACGGATGCCCGGCGCGTCCGTGGCAAAGGATTTTTCCATGAACACGTTCACGCCTTTCTGCACGGCATATTCGAAGTGAATCGGGCGAAAGGCGGCGGGCGTGGCCAGCAAGACGAGATCGCCCTTGTCGAGCGCGTCGATGGCGCGCTTGAACGAGTCGAAGCCGAGGAAGCGGCGTTCGGGCGGGACGTGAATCTGACTGGTGTATTTCGGCGAAAGGGCCTTGAAGCTGCCCTCGAGGCGATGCTCGAACACGTCGGCCATCGCCCAAAGTTGGGTGGGACCTTTAGTGGAAAGCGCGTTGGCGGCGGCACCGGTGCCGCGTCCGCCGCAACCGACGAGCGCGATTTTGATGGTGTTGTCTTCGGCGGTGTAGCCGGGGCGTGGCGCGGCCAGTGTGCCGGCCAATGCAGTGGCGGCGACGGCGGCGCCGGAAGTTTTGAGAAACTCACGACGAGTCGTGAGGGATTGAGTGGTTGCTTGTTCAGGGTTCATGGTCTTGCTCCGTTGGTTGATGATGGTCCATGTCTCAATTGTTCAGTTGAAGTTTGATGCGTTTTCCTGGTCATCGGTGTTTCTGTGTTTGCAAAAACGGTTTCCAACCGGCATCAGGCAGTGGCGACGGGTTTCACTGCGGTTTTTTCCGTCGGAATGAGTTTCTGGCTGGGAAATCCGTTGACCTTTTGGCCGCGTGCCCGGAGCGACACGGCGATCGCGGGCTTGAAATCTTCGGGCGTGGAAGCCAACGCAGTCTTGAGCGCGGCGAGTGATTTGGCGCCGGGCATTCGTTGGAGAGCGCCGCGGACGTCTTCGCGCAGGTCTTGGTCGAGAAGAAGGGCGGCCAAGGGCGGCACGGTGTCGTCGCCGCCAATCTCGGAAAGCATCCAGACGAATTCACGGCGGACATAGCTGCTGCCGTGCGCGAGCAACGGAACGAGTTCAGTCGCGACCTCGCTTCTTTCCTTGTCTGCACCCGGCCGTCCAGCGTGGCGCACGATTTTCCACAGTGCGCGTTGGGCGGCGCGAGCGATTTCAAAGTCGGGATGGGCCATGACCTCGGCCAGCGGCTTCACGGCTGGCGCTCCGAACTCGGCGGCACTTTGCCACGCGGGACCGCGTACCCGGTCGTCCGCGCTCTTGATCCGACTGATGAACTCGTCCAGGGAAATTTTCCCGGCGGCGGTTGACAGGCTGGCGAGCGTGACGCCAGCGGTCAGTGGGGCATTGGTGAAGGGTTGGTTCGTCATGGTCAAACTTGCTTCTTGAGATAATCCCGCGACTTGGCCAGCGCGGCGGTCATGGCGTCGGGCTCGACGTGGCCGTGCATGAAGGGGTTCACGAACCACTGGTAATTCACCTTGGCCAAAGCTCTGAGCCACGGTTTGAAATCGGTCGGGCCGTGGCCGGGAAGTTGGCCCACGTCGGGTTGGTTTTGCCAGGCGTAAAAGAAAAACAATTGCGGGCCGCATACGGCGATGGTTTCTTCCACCGGGGCTTTGATGGTTTGAAGATGATACGGCGCCAGCGCGAGGCCGAGCCGTGGATGCTTGTTCAACTCGACAAACGCCTTGAAGGAATCCAGCGAATCGAGCAGCGCGCTGCCGTGGTTTTCGATGGCGAGATAGGAATTGTGTTTCTCGGCCAGGTCGGCGAGCGGCTTTAGACTTTCGAGGAACGATTTCATTTTTGAAGTGAGTTCCTCCGGTTTGCAGGGCGCGGCGCTGCTCTGGATGGCCACGCCACCGCCGGCTTTGCCGAGCAATTCGGCGTACTTCGCGTAACCGCCGACGTAGGTGGAGAAGGCGTAAAGCCTGAGTTTGTGTTTGGCGAGCAGTTCCCGGAGGCCGTCAGGGCCGAGACGCTTTTGCACGTCGTCGAGGTGGGGACAGTTGTCGTAAGCGCACCAGATGTCGATGGCGTCGAAGCCCAGCGCCGCGATGCGCTCGCAGGCTTGTTCGATCGGCAGGCCTTTGAAGTGAATGGAGGAGGTGGACAGACGGAGACGCCAGATGTCAGCAGCTCGGCCAATTGGAATCAGCGTGCTGGCAGCGGCGGCAGTTGCGACTGCAAGGAAATCACGGCGGCTGAGAAAACCCGAGTTCCGAAATTCCAAATCCGAATGAATTCCGAAATCCAAAGCTCGAAGAAAGGCCGGTTCCTTCGGGCGGTGCATTCGGGTTTTGGGCTTCGAGCTTCTGTTCCCCCGTGGAATAAACGCTTGGCTATTTCCGGCGATGACACTAGTGCTATTCCACGGGGTGAAGGCTTTCGGATTTTGGATTTCGGATTTCATAACACATACGGATAGCGCTGCGGCTTGCCCAACATGCGATTGGCCTGCTCATCTCCGATGACCTGTTGCTTTACTCCATCCCATTCCAGTTTTCGGCCGAGGATGTAGGAGAGGTTGCCAAGATTACAGAGCGTGGCGGTGCGATGGGCAATCGCGATATCGACGGCGGGCCGGTGGTGGCCTTCGCGAATGGACTTAAACCAATCCGCCTTGTGGTTCATGTTGAAGTCCTCGTATTCGTGGGTTCGTGCGACTTCGCCGCCGCCGGCCGGAAGCTTGAAGTTGATCGCGTCCGCGTGCGCTCCTTTGTAAGCGCCTTCCCACTCCAAAATCAAATGTCCGCGCTCGCCCCAGAACACCTGGCCAAACTCCGTCTGGCCAACCTTGTCGCCCGGCTGGCCCCACACGAGCGTCCAGTCCGGGTTCCTGAATTGGTAAATCACTTCCATGTCAATCGGGCAGTCCCACAGACCTTTGGTCGGCGCGGTGCCTTTGGCTTCGACGGTGAAAGAAGTTTGCTGGTCGGCGTTCATGCACCAGAAGATCGTGCTGAACTGATGCGCGCCGCGGTCGCGGATTTGGCCGCCCCCGGACTCGAGCAACCAGCGGAAATTGGCCGGGCAATAACGTTGATTGTACGGACGCCACGGCAACGGACCGAGCCACAAGTCCCAGTCCAATTCCGCTGGTGGCTCGCAGTCGGGCACCGGGTTGGCATCGACTGGATTGGCGTAATGCCAGCAAGTCACTTTGTTCACGCGGCCCACGATGCCGTTGCGGATGGCGCGGCAGGTGTACCATGCGCCTTTGCCGGTGCGTCCTTGCGCGCCAACTTGCACGGCCACGTTCGCCGCGCGCGCCGCCGCGACCATCGCTTGGCCTTCCTCGACGGTGACCGAGGCGGGCTTCTCGACATAAACATGCTTGCCCGATTCGCACGCATGGACAGTCTGAACCGCGTGCCAGTGATCGGGCGTGGCAATCACCACGGCATCGATGTCCTTGCGCTGAATGATGTAGCGATAATCGCGATACGGCTCGACGCCAGGGCCGGCGAGTTTCACCGCCGCGGCAAGGCGCTTTTCGTCCGCGTCACACACGGCGGCGAGGTTGATCTTTCCGGCTTTCTGAAACTCCAACATGTTTTTCAAATGCACCGTGCCCATGCCGCCAACGCCGATGTGGGCGATGGTCAAGCGACTGTTCGCAGATGTCAGGCCCGGCGCTCCGAGGACGCGCGACGGGACGAACTGCGGAAAGCCGATGCCGGCTCCACCGAGCACGACCGCCCCAGTCGTTTTGAGAAAATCCCGGCGCGCGATTCTGTGGTCGTGCTTCGCCATGTTGATCTTTTTTCCGCGAAATGCTTGAAATCAGAAATTCAGTTTGAAAATAAGAGCCGGCGATGAATTCACCATTGACCTGAATCAAGGAAATGTGTTCGCAGATCCAGTGAACAGTGGGCACAGACATGCTCTAAAACTGGAGGGCGAGCAGGCTGATCCCGACGCCCCTCCTGAGTAACGCGTTTTGTGCGATTCGTGTCTGAAAAAGACATTTGCCGCTGCCATTCTTTTCCGTAAGTTCGACGCATGTTCAAACCGGGCGACCTTTTCGATCTCAGCCAGACGGAGCACGCCGCGCTGTTCGACGGTTGCGAATTTGCCTGGGACGTGCTGAAAAAACTCAAGGACTACCTCGCGGCGAATTTGCGCCCGGCTCTGCACCATCGTTGCGAAGGACAGGCCTTCATCGGCGAACAAGTTTTTATTGGCGAAGGCACGGTGGTCGAGGACGGCGTCATGATCAAAGGCCCGGCCATCATCGGGCGCAACTGTCACATCCGGCACAACGCCTATTTCCGCGAACATGTCATCCTTGGCGATAGTTGCGTCGTGGGCAACTCGACGGAAATCAAGAACTCCATCCTGTTCAACAACGCCGGCGCGCCGCACTTCAATTACATCGGCGATTCCATCCTCGGCCACCGGGCGCATCTCGGCGCCGGCGTGGTGTTGTCCAACATCAAGTCCCTTCCTGGCAACGTGACTGTCGAAATCGATGGCCAACCATTCGACACCGGCCTGCGCAAGTTCGGCGCGCTGATCGGGGACGGTTGTGACATCGGCTGCAACAGCGTGCTGAATCCCGGCAGCATCATTGGTCGCGGCTCCGTGATTTATCCGAACATCAACTGGCGCGGCATTCTCCCCGCCAACATGATTGTGAAAAATAAGGCCGCGCAGGAAGTCGTTGTGCGCCGACCGAGAACCACCGACTGACCGCAGTTTAACGGTAGGAGCCGACGTGAGGAGGCTCAGAACTTGTCGAACAGAAAGTGAGCCGGTGAGCAAGTGGGAAAGGGAGAGGGGGCGGGCGGGCGCGATTCTCACTTTTTCAGTTACCCACTTTCCCACCTGCCCGTTTTCAGTATGAGGCTCGTAACCTCGGCGGCTGCTTTTTGGATCTGTTGCCTGCCCATCTGTGTTCATCAGCGTGAATCTGCGGTTTAAATCTTCATGCAGAGTTTCCTAGACAAATCCTCCCGCCGCGTGCGTCATTCAACAAAGACATGTCGTCGCCCTTCGATCTCGAACGCCTGTACGATGATCATGCCCAGGCGTTGTTTGCTTTTCTTCTGAATCTCACCCGCAGCGAAGCCGACACCCACGATCTCCTTCAGGAACTCTTCATCAAGCTCGCCCGACGTCCGCAGTTGCTCGATGGCGTCCGCGAACCACGCGCCTTCCTGTTGCGGCTCGCGCACAACCTGGCCATCGACGCCATACGTCGTCGCGGCACGCGGCAGAAAATGCACGAACAGGCGGCTGCCTGCACGGCTTCCGTCTTTGCGCCAATTGCCGATCCGGATGAACAGGCTTTTCGCAACGCGCTGTCGGAAGCAGTGGGTAAATTGCCCGACGACCAACGGGCGGTTGTTCACCTGAAACTTTGGGAAGGCCTGACCTTTGACGCGATTGCCGGATTGCTCGACATTCCGCCCAACACCGCCGCCAGCCGCTATCGCTACGGTTTAGACAAATTACGCGAGCGGCTGCGTCCCCTCTATGACGAGATTAAATGAACTGCGTGGGAGACGAGGTAACGAGGTTCAAAATGAAGTCAGAGTCTCGTGACCTCGACTCCTACCAAGAAAAAAATGAACGACAACGATCTTGAACAACGACTCCAACGGCAAACACTGCGCCCGATCCCAACCGAATGGCGCGCGGAAATCTTGTCGCACGCGAACGATGCTCCTCACTCATCACGCATCACGCATCCTTCCCTTCTCTCAACTCTCAACCACCAACTCTCAACCATCCTCTGGCCTTGCCCAAAAGCTTGGGCCGGTCTGGCTGCCGTTTGGTTGATCATCCTCACGCTCAACTTTGCGACCGGCGAAAAACCAACGGCGATTGCAAAAAGACAACCACCGCCATCGCCGGAAATGCTGATGGTCTTGAAGGAACAGGAAAAAATATTGGCGGAACTCTTGACGGAACGATCCGAGCCGCGCGAATCAGAGCGGCCCAAGCCGGGAACACCGTCGCCGCGCAGCGAACGTCGCCATGAAATGATGATGGTATGAGCGAAGAACCCAAAAGCATCTGGAAAAAGCCATGGAGAGGGGCACGCGGTTTATTCCTTTGGTGCTTAGTTCTTACTTGCGCAACCTTTCTCATAATCTTCGCGATCACGTTGCTGTCCGAACCCGGTTCAAGCGAAGACTTGCTGGCATTCGCTCTGATCAGTTCTATCAGCTTCGTGGCAGGGATGGTTTTGTTGATCTTCTTTGTCAGTTGGCTGTGTTGCTGGCGTAACTTGAAACGAATCTTGTTTGGTGTCGCCTGCCTCATAACATTGATTGCACTGTTCTACGCCGAAGAAAACTGGCGCGGCAAACACGCGTGGGACAAATACAAGCGCGAGTGGGAAGCGAAAGGAGAAAAGTTCGACCTCGTTTCGCTGGCATCCCAACTCGTCCCGGACGATCAGAATTTCGCGATGACGACGCTTTGGGTCGAAGAAGTCAGCGGAATGATGGGGATGACAAATGCCATGAGGTGGTATGGAGATAAAGTGGCCGCGCTTGGCCATACGAATTTCGTTCGTTGGCTGCAAATGCCGGTCGAGTACTGGGGCAAAGGTTCGGAACACATAAAGCTAACGTCAGAGCGGTACGGCAACTGGCAAAAAGGTGAAAAGTTCGATTTGAGAGCGTGGCAAGAATATTATCACCGACTTGCTGCTGTCACCAATCTTTTTCCGGTTGCATCTCGACCGCAATCGCCTGCCGAAGATGTTTTGGTGGCGTTGAGCAAATACGATTCAACAATCGAAAGGTTGCGTGCCGCAAGCAAACTTCCTTACGCTCGTTTTCCGCTCGGTTATGGTGATGAAAACCCCTTCGGGATTTTGCTGCCACATCTGGCTTCGCTGAAAGGCTGCACGCTTACGTTGCGGTTGCGCGCCGTTGCCGAATTGCAAGCTGGCCAGACGGAAAAAGCCTTCAATGACATCCAGTTGATGTTGCGCCTGATTGAATCAATTCGCGCCGAACCGTTCTTAATTTCACATTTGGTTCGCATTGCGATGCTGCAAATTGCACTGCAACCCATTTGGGAAGGATTGGCCGACCACAAATGGACGGACGCGCAACTCGCCGCGCTTGATGCGGAAGTTGGCAAACTCGATTTCCTTGCTGACTACCAATTGTCCATACGTGGCGAGCGCGCCGGTGGTGTCGGGGAGATCGATTTCCTCCGCCACAATCGAAAATATATCGCAAATATTGGCGACACGGGTGGCTATTCCGATGAGGATGGCAACGCGCATCATGCAGACGAGATGAATTTCCAAAAGACGATATTTCGTCTAGCTCCGGGTGGCTGGTTTGAGCAAAACAAAATCTCCACTTGCCGGATACAGACCGAATATTATTTGCCGATCATAAATCTAAGGGCGCGCGCCTTTTCATTCGATAAGGAAAAGCAGGCGGACGAAGCGATTGAAGCTCTCGTAACGAACCGAAACCTCAACGACTTGTTCGCGGGGTTAGTCGTGCCGGCTTTGAGCAAAGCCTCCAGAAAATTTGTTCAGGCACAATCCTACACGGACATGGTTCGCATCGCCTGCGCGCTGGAGCGTTATCGGCTCGCTCACGGAAATGTTCCTGAAACACTCGACGCGCTTGCGCCGCAGTTCATGGGAAAAATTCCGCATGACATCATCGGCGGCCAGCCGCTCAAATACCGCCGCACGGAAGATGGCCTATTCGTTTTATATTCCGTCGGCTGGAACGAAACGGATGATGGCGGCGTGGTGGTCAACCAGAAAAGTCGTGACCCCCGGAATGAAAGTAGTAGCAAGGTGGATATTTCCCAAGGCGACTGGGTCTGGCGTTATCCGGCCAAGGAATAATTCTCTCGGCGAAGCGTCGGCGGTTGGAGTTCAAGCTTTAGCTTGTCGGGGTTGCGCCAAATCCAGCCCCGGCACCAGAACAAGCTGAAGCTTGAACTCCAACTCAAGCGTGTCAGCTCCTCTTAAAAGCCAGATTGACTTCCCGAACCATCCTGCTATGCCTTCCGCGATCCAACTCTATGAAGCTGCGCCACGCCTTTACATTTTTACTCCTAGCAACAATTGTTTCAAGCGCATCGGCGTCCACGTGCGTTCAACCCCCGCCCGGACTCGTTTCCTGGTGGCGCGCGGAAAGCAACGCGCTCGACCACGTCAGCACGAATCACGGCAACCTCGTCAACGGCGTCACGTTCGCCCCCGGCAAGGTTGGACAGGCCTTCAATTTCAGCGGCACCAGTTTCGTGGACGTGCCGAATGACGCCAGCCTCAGCTTTTCGCGAACCTCGGCAATGACCGTCGCGCTCTGGGCCTATCGCACCGGCGGGAGCGGAGGGCATCTGCTGGGCAAGCGTGTCAGTTGCGGCAGCGACATCAATTATCAACTGTTCGCGCCGCCCATCGGTTTTGGCGGCGAGCCGGGGACGGGTTTTGGCACCAGCGAAGACCTGCCCTTGAATCAATGGACGCATCTGGCCGTGACCTTCGACGGTACAAACTTCAGCCTGTACATCAATGGCAGTTTGAGCGCGACGAACCAAAGCACGCTCGGCGCGCCGAACAACGCCTCGTTGCGCATCGGCACTTCCGGCGATTGCGTCGCCTACACCGGTTTGCTGGACGAAATCCAGATTTTCAACCGCGCTCTTTCGGCCGGCGAAGTTGCGGGCATTGTGACGGCGGACAACGCCGGCTTGTGCGTCGGTCAGCAGTTCAACCCCACCAGCGATTTCAGCGACACGAATGGCAATCCCAACGGCGTCTGGAGCTACGGTTGGATGCCGACGGACTTCAGCCAATTTAACCTGTTCACCAATCATCTCGGGCTGCCCGGCAACAATCCAATTTGGTACGGCTGGGGCGGCGATCGCACTCCGGGCATCTGGCACAATCTTGGCGGGCCGGTTGTCGGCGTGCCCACCGGCTGGCTTGCGCAGCACCCGGGCAACGGCACTGAACCTTGCGTGCTCCGTTGGACGGCGCCGGTCTCGGGCGACGCACACGTCGCCGGCCGTTTTCTTCCCGGCGACGGCGGTTACATGCAGGTGGCCGTGCGCCGCAACAACCAGCCGTGGTGGAACGCGGGCGACGCGGGCGCGTTTTCGTTGAGCGCTTCGGTGGTGGGCGGTGACACGGTGGACTTCGCGGTCTATGGCGGTTACTTTTACGGCACTACGCCGATTGAAGCGGAGATCACGCTGCTGTCCTCCCAAACCAACGGCCATCGCGACCTCCTGGTTGCAGGCATCTCCGCTCCCGCCAGCGCCGTGGTCGGCCAACCCACGCCGATCGTGTTCACTCTCACCAACGCGGGCGACGGCATTGCTTTCGGCGGATGGGCCGACGCCTTTCTACTGGCGACAAATCTTGCCGGCGCGCCCACGCAAACGCTCGCCGTCGTCAACTTCAACGGCGTGCTCTCCGGCCACGCTTCCGTCACCGTCACGCAAACGCTGATCTTCCCGGCGTCGGATCTGGGTCAACAATACCTCGGGATTAACGCCGACAGTGCGGATCAAGTGTCAGAGGTCAACGAAGCCAACAACACATTGTTCAGCGCCACACCCATTCAAGTGACTGCGCCAGATTTGGCGGCGCTCTCTGTCGGCGCACCCGCCAGCGCGCAGTTCGGCCAGACGATCAACGTCACTTGGAATGTTCAGAACGCCGGGGATGCCGCTGCCAACGCCGTCTGGTCGGACAAACTTTACCTGACAACCAATTCAAGTTCGCTCGGGGGCGCGATCCTTTTGTTCACGCGAAGCATGGCCGATGTTTCACCGCTGGTCGCGGGCGACAGTTACGTCCGCACTCAAGCTGTGACGCTGCCGCTGACAACTTCGCTCCTGCCGGGAAATTATTTTATCGTCGCCGTCGCAGACCAAACCGGCGTGCTCATCGAGGCGAACGAAACGAACAACACCGTGGCCAGTTCGGCCATCGTCCTGAGCAATCCGCCGTTGCCCGACCTGCGGATCAGCAGCGTGGTCGGGCCTGACTTTGCTTTTCCCGGCGAAGTCATTTCCGTTGTCTGCACGGTGACGAACTCCGGCTCGGGCACGGTGTCGGGAAATTTTTCCAACTCGATTGTGCTCTCGGCCGACCTGACGATTGGCGGCGATTTGTTGCTGGGCGGATTCGGTGTCGCCAACGCGCTCCCGCCGAACGCGTCCATTACCGCGACGCAAACCGTGAGCATCCCGCTGACCGGCATTTCCGGCGCGCTGCACCTGGCGGTGCTGGCGGATTCGGACAACTTGGTGTTTGAGCAGGACGAAGGCAACAATGCCGCCTTCGCCACGAACACCATTACGATTCCCGCGGCGTTGAAATTGAGTTTGAGCGCGGACAGCCTTCCCGAAAGCCCGACGAACGCCTTCGTGCGCGCGAGTCTTTCCCGCAACGGTGTGACGGATTCGAACCTCGTCGTGAACCTAAGCGCCAGCATTTCGAACGAACTTCAGTTTCCTCCTAGCGTCACCATCCCGGCCGGCCAGTCGGTGGTGCTGTTCGATGTCCATCCGCGGGCTGATGGGATTCCCGACGGCGACAAGGTCGTGACGCTGCGCGCCAACGGCGGCACGAATATTTTTGAATCTTCGGCCAACCTCACCGTCATCGACGTGGACAAACCGGTGTTGACCCTGACTCTGCAAACGAACCTGATGATGGAAAGTGCCAGCCAACTGGCGACCGTCTCACGCGCGCCGACCACGACCAACGACCTCCTGGTGTTGCTGATTCCGTCCAGTTCGAGCCGTCTCCTCGTGCCGCAAACCGTGACGATTCCCGCCAATCAAGCTTCGGTTCAGTTCACAATCACCGCGGTGGACAACCCCGTTCTGGAGTTGCCGCAAACGGTCAGCGTCACCGCCAGCGCCGCGGGCTTCACCAACAGCGCGCAGATCTTCACCATTTTCGACAACGACGCGCCCATGTTGTCGCTGCAACTCGGCAGCACGACGGTGAGCGAAGGCGCGGGCGGCGCGGCGACCATCGGCACAATCACCCGCACCTTCGCCAGCGCGCAGCCGATGGTCATCGCCTTGTCGAGCAGCAACCTCAACGCCGCCATCGTGCCCGCGTCGGTGACCATTCCCGCCAACGTAACGTCCACCACTTTTCCGGTCGGCGCCGTCAACAATTCGATTGTGGACGGCACGAAGACCTCGCTCATTGCCGCGAGCGCGGTGGACGCCATCAACGGCCAGCCGCTCGGCCCGGCGGCGCAAGCGCTCCTGCAGGTGACGGACGACGACGGCCCGACGCTTTCTGTGTCACTGGCACAAACCGTCGTGCGCGAAGGCTTGAATCCGGCGACGACGGCGACCATTTCCCGCAACACCGGGACGAACGCCGATCTGTTGATCTCGCTTGCATCGAGCGACACAACCGAGGCGACGGTGCAGAGTTCGGCGACAATTCCCGCCGGACAGAGTTCGGTGACGGTGAACATCGCGAGCGTCAACGACGGCGTCGCGGATGGAAATCAAAACGTGGACATCACGGCGAGTGCGGGCGGTTTCACCAGCGGTTCGGCGCGCCTGGTGGTTTCGGACACGGATCTGCCGGACCTGATCATTTCTCAAATCACGCTGCCGACCAATGGCTACAACGGCAGCGTGGCGCAACTGACTTACACGCTGGCAAACTCGGGCGTCGCCGCCATGAATGGCACTTCGATTCAACAGGTGCTGCTTTCCAGCGATCCTTACCTCGGCAACGACACGCTCATCGGCACGTTTGGATTCACCGGGACGCTCGCGGCAGGCGGACAAACGAATCGGACCATTCCGTTCACACTTCCATCCGCGCCGGGAACGTATTGGGTGATTGTGACCGCCGACAGCACGGGGTTGATCACGGAAGGCTCAGAGAACAACAACACGAGCATCACCGCGGTGCCGATTCAAGTCACCGCGGCTTACACGGCCGTGGTCGCAACCGCCGTCACGACTGCGCCGACGGGAACGGATGTGCCGTTGACCGGCTCGGCAACCAGTGCGCTCGGCGGTCCGGCTACAAACGTGCCGGTGAACATTTACGTAGATGTCCGCTCCACGCGTCGAACACTCGCGGTGACCACCGATGCCAGCGGACAATTCTCGACTGTCTTCCATCCGTTGCCGGGAGAGGCAGGACATTATGATCTCAGTGCCGCGAATCCGGGCGTCACCAACACCAGCCCGCAGGACAGTTTCACTTTGTTGGGGATGCGGTTCGAGCCGCCGAATCCGTCGGTGACGATGGCGGCGTTGAGCACGGTTTCCAATCAGGTCGCCGTGGTGAACCTGAGCGACATGCCCATCACGGGGTTGAGCGCCAGTGCGATCGGGCTGCCGCCCAGCCTGTCGGCGACGATCGACGTGAGCAATGCGCTGCCCGGCTCGGCTTCGATTCCGTTGAGCTACACGATTCAATCGCTCACGGATGGCGGACTTGTCGGGACGTTTTTGATCCGTGTCACCGGCGCGGGCGGCGTGGTGGCCGATTTGCCGGTGAACCTGAACGTGCGGGCTTTGCAGGCGCGCCTGGTCGTTTATCCGGGGCAACTTTCCGCCGGGATGTTGCGCGGCGCGCAGACGCTGATTGCTTTCGATGTGGTCAATGAAGGCGGCAAGACGAGCGGGCCGGTGCAGGTGCATTTGCCGGACGTGCCGTGGATGAGCGTGGCTTCGCCACAACCGCTGCCGTCGCTTGCGCCCGGTGAAACGAATCGGGTGACGTTGCAACTGGCGCCCGCGGTTGATTTTCCGCTGGGCCAACAACAGGGCATCCTGCTGGTGTCCGGCGACGACACGCAGACGCCTGTTTCGTTTTCGTTTGTGGCGATCTCCAGCGCGAAGGGAATTCTAAACGTCGAGGCGGTGGATGAATTGACTTTTTACGGAGCCGGCGCGCCGAAGATTTCCGGCGCCGCCGTGACCTTGCGGGATGCGGTCACGACGCAAGTCATCACCAACGGCATCACCGACACGAACGGCCAATGGACATTGCCCGACTTGCAGGAGGCATATTACATCGTGGAGGTGAGCGCGGACAAACACACTCCGTTTCATCAGACCATGCTGGTGTCCGGCGGGTTGACGAACACGCTGCAGGCGTTTCTTTCGCGCCAGACGGTGCAGTATTTTTGGACCGTGGTGCCGACAGAGATTCAGGATCGCACGCGCATCCAGATCGAAACGGTGTTCGAGACGGTCGTGCCCATCCCGGTGATCACCGTCGAGCCGTCGTTGATTGATCTGGCCGACCTCCAGGGCGATACGATGCAGGTGGATTTGAAAATCTCCAACCACGGACTCATCGCGGCCAATGGCGCGACGCTGCATTTCGGTTCGCATCCCGATTACGAAATCAAGCCGTTGACCGAGAATCTGGGCACCATCGCGGCCCAAAGCACGTTGACCGTGCCGTTGTTGATCCGGAATTTATCCGCCAGTCGTCCGGCCGGCGCCGCCAACAGACCCGGTTCGGGTTCGCCTTGCACATTCGGCGGTGGGGTCGGTTGGTCGCTGGTTTGCGGAAAACAGACCAATCAGTACAGCGCATCGGTGACGGCAATTAATGCCGGTGATTGCTCGGTCAGTTCCGGCGGTTCGCCGGTCACTTACGACTCGGTGCCCTCACAACCGCTGCCGCCGAGTTATCAGGAAATCAAACCCGCCCCGCCTCCGCCCGGTGGCGGTGGCGGCGCCTACTCCGTCGGTCAGGTGAACATCGTCGCGCCGGTGAGTTGCGCGCCGTGCGGGACGAATTTCGAGGCTGAACCAGTCTTCTCCGTGGATCTCTCCACGTTTTTTCAGTTCTTGAAACCGATCATCGAAAACGCGATCAAGGCGCAAGCCGGCGGGCTGGTCGATCCCACTGTGAAGATCAAGGCCGCCGGCGGACTGCAAACATGTTGCTCCCAGGGGAATCAAGGGTACGAAGGATTTGCATCAGCGAGCGCGACGTTGGAAATCGGCGTCGGCCCGCTCTTCGAGCAGGAGGCTTCGCTCACCATCACGCTCGACAGCCAACCCCCGGCCTCGGCCTCCTTGCATGGCGGCGTCAAGGTCGGCGTTCAGGTGACCGGCAGCCTTTCGCTGTCCGGGACACTGACCACCGGCTGTCTGGATTCCGGTCCGGAAGTGACGGTGTCGGCCAGCGTGGGGCTGAGTTTCTTTGGCGGCGTTACCGGCGACCTTTCCGCGACCATTCAGGGCGGCAATCAATCCGGCGAAACCACCCCGGTCAGCGTCAACGGCAGCGTGCAGGGCGGCGCCACCCTCACGTTTACTTACAGTCACGGCACGTTGACTTCGCAAGTCTGTTCGGAAGGACTTTACTACACGGCGCTCGTGAACCTCCTGGGCCAACAATACAATCTCTTTGCCGCGGAAAAGAATTACATCATCCAGCCGTATTGTCCCGGCGCGGCCCGGTCGGAGTTCCTCGACTATCCGGAACGCAAGGCGATGCAGGAACTTGAAAAGCAAATCCTGCCCGTGTTGAAACAGCACGCAGACAAACTCAAGGCGCAGAGTCACGCCGGCCATCCTCAGAGACATGCCCGGCGCGAAACACATCCCAAATCTGGGAAACATTCGAAGTCTGGTGCTGAGTCGCCAACCGCCGCCGATGCCAATCGTCCCTCGGTCGCCAGTGCCGACATTTGCGCCCGCGTCCGTCTGCATCTCGATCAGGACCTGGTGATGACTCGCAGCGCCTTCAACGCCACGCTCGAACTGGTGAACAATGATCCTGCCTTGAGCCTCTCCAACATCGCCGTGCAGGTGAATGTGCTCGACGTGGCGGGCAACATCGCCAACGACAAATTCGGTCTCGAACCGCCCCGGCTCACCGGTCTGAATGCGGTGGACGGCACGGGTGTTGTTCCGTCGGAGGCCACGGGCATCGCCTCGTGGATTCTGATTCCGAATTCCGACGCCGCGCCGGAAGGTCCAACGCAATATTCCGTCGGCGGTCTGCTGACTTACACGCAAGATGGCCGGCAGATCATGGTGCCGCTGCTGCCCGTGCCTATCACCGTCTTCCCCGACGCCAGGCTTAAGATCAAATATTTCCATCAACGCGATGTCTTCAGCGATGATCCGTTCACGCCGTTGATTGAACCCGCCGAGCCGTACTCGCTGGGCGTGCTCATCCAGAACGTCGGCAAGGGCGCGGCGAAGAACGTGACGATTTCCTCCAGCCAACCAACCATCGTGGAGAACGAAAAAGGGCTGTTGATCGACTTCAAGATCATCGCGACGCAGGTTGGTAGCAACGCGGCCCAGCCGTCGCTCACCGCGAATTTTGGCGACATCGCGCCGGGGAAAATCGGCCTCGCGCAATGGCTGTTTCAATCTTCACTGCAAGGCCAGTTCATTGATTACTCCGCCAGCTTCACGCACGTGGACAGTCTCGGTGATCCGAAACTGTCGCTGGTCGATAGCGTCGAAATTCACGAAATGAATCACGTCGTGAGAGCCACGGGCGCGTTCGACGACGGTTTGCCCGACTTTCTCGTCAACGACGTCGCGAACGGCGGGAATTTGCCGGACACACTTTATCTGAGCGATGGCAGCATCATGCCGGTCAGCATGGCGACCGGGCCAGCGAGCGACGGCCCGCCGACGGTTTCCAACCTGCTGGTGCACGTGACGGCCGCGATGCCGGCGGGCTGGGCGTACCTGGAAATGCCTGATCCCGCGAACGGCCTGTTCAAACTGGTGCGCGTGCGCCGCCCGGACAACAGCGAGGTGCCGCTCAACGACGACGCGTGGATCACGGACCGCACGTTCATTGAAAACAGCCATCGGCCCATCGATGAGTTCAAATTCCATCTGCTCGACTACAACAGCACCGGCAGTTACACGCTGGAATACGCCGTCATTCCGGGCGGCCCTGACACCACGCCACCCACGAGCGCCGTGACACCGCTGAACGAATTCAACACTACCCAATTCGCGGTTAGCTGGTCGGGGCAAGATGAGGAAGGCGGCAGCGGCGTGGCGAGCTTTGACATTTTTGTTTCGGACGACGGTGGACCGTTTACGCCGTGGTTGCAGAACTCGCATGTCACCGCAGGAATCTATTCAGGCGTGGCGGGACATCATTATTCGTTTTACAGCGTCGCCGTGGACGGCGCGGGCAATCGCGAGGCGGTGCCCGGCGCGCCGGACGCGCAAACCACTGTCACCGCCAACACGGCACCGGTGATAAGTCCCATCAGCGACGTCACGATCAATGAAGGCCAGACTGTTGATCTTACCGTCAGCGCGACCGACAACGAGGGCAACGCGGTCACGTTCAGTGTCGCGCCCGGCGCGCCCCCGGGTATGACGATCAATCCGGTCTCCGGCGCGTTGCATTGGGAAACCAGCGAAGCGCACGGGCCGGGCGTTTATCCGGTTTCCGTCCACGCGACCGACAACGGAATTCCGTCGCTCCTCGCCACGCGCTCGTTCAACGTGACGGTCAATGAAGTGAACTCACCGCCGGTGTTGCCGGCGCTGGCGGCCGCTTATTTCGTGACGGAGAACGAGACGCTGGTCATCGATGCGCGCGCGACGGATGCGGACATCCCGGCCAATCCGCTCGAGTACACGTTGAATACCAACGCGCCGGCAGGCGCGGGAATTTCCGGCGGCTTCTTCTCGTGGACGCCGTCTGAAACGCAGGGCGGCACGACCAATGTCATCACCATCACCGTGAATGATCACGGCGCGCCGCCGTACTTGGACTCGCGCACGTTCACTGTCGTCGTCCTCGACACGAACACCCCACCGGTAATTGAGCCAATACCCGACGCGGTGATTTTTGAAGGCGATTCACTTTCCATCACCGCCGCGGTGAGTGACGCGGACATTCCGGCGGACGTGGTCACGCTTTCGATGCTGTCCGGCACGCCGACCAACGCCGTCCTCGATAACGCGAGTCGGGTGTTGACCTGGACGCCGCTGCTCTCCCAGGTGCCGAGCACGAACTTGTTTTCTCTCCTCGCCACGGACAACGGCACTCCGAGCCTGAGCAGCACGTCGAGTTTCACCGTCATCGTCGTGGAGTTGAAGTACGGCCTCAACCTGATCCAATACAGCAACGGCCTCGTCTCCGCGACTTTCAAAGGCGTGCCGGGACGCGATTACGCCGTCATCGCGTCGAGCAATCTTTTCAACTGGCAGCAACTGTTCCCCTTCACCCCGACCAATCGCATCATGAAAATGATTTTGGAAACCAACGCCGTCCAGGACCTGCGGTTTTATGCCGCGCCGCAGTTGACGCCGGAGTTGTTTTCGTTGGCGCTCGGATCGAATGGGGAATTTCGTTTCGCTCTCACCGCCGATCCGGGCCGCCAATATCAACTCCAGACCTCCAGCAACCTGCTCTTCTGGGATTCGCTGCCTCTGTTCACCGCGACCAATTGGACCTTGTTCCTTTCCGACACGAACACCGCCGGGTTCAATCGCAAGTTCTACCGGGTGTTGAGGCCCTGACCCGGTCGGCGCGGCAGTGGTTGGAGTTCAAGCTTTAGCTTGTCGGGTTGTGAAAAAGCCAGAGCGAGACCGGAGCAAGCTGAAGCTTGAACTCCAACTCACTCGGGCTGATTCGGGCCATTCCCGGATAACTTTCTTGTCACATTTCCGCTGCGGCGATTGAATGAAGCCATGAAGGCCGTTCAACTCGTCGCTCATGGCAAGCCCGGAAAATTCGAACTCCGCGAGTTGCCTGATCCACAGCCTGCTGCCGGTGAGGTCGTCGTTCAGGTGCAGGCGTGTGGTTTGAACCGGCTCGACCTGTGGGCGGAGGCAGGCGCTTTGCCGATCCCGTTGCAATTGCCGCGCACGACCGGATGTGAGATTGCGGGAAAGATCACCTCCGTGGGCGCGGACGCAACCCCGTGGCAAATCGGCGACCGCGTGGCTGTTCAGTCAAACCTCTTCTGCGGACAGTGTGAGTTCTGTCAGCGCGGAGACGAAGCGATGTGCCTGAACAGCCAGACGCTCGGCGTACAGCGCGACGGCGGTTTTGCCGAAATGGTGCTCGTGCATAAGCGTCAGCTCGTTCGACTGCCGGATAATGTGGAGTTTGAAACTTCGGCGGCGCTCACGTTGGCGGGCAGCACGGCGATGCGCATGTTGACCAATCGCGCCAAAGTGAAGGGAGGCGATTGGGTACTCGTGATCGGTGCGGCGAGTGGCGTTGGTTCTGCCGCCATTCAAATCGCCAAACATCTTGGAGCGCACGTCATCAGCACCGGCTCAACGGAAACCAAACGCATGTTGGGCCGGCAGCTCGGCGCGGAGTTCGTCGTCGATTCCACCAATCCGGATTGGCCGGCGGAGGTTCGCAAGCTCACTGGTAAACGGGGCGTGGATCTCGTGGTCGAGCATGTCGGTGGCGAAGTATTGCTAAAAGTTTTCGATTGTCTGGCGCGTGGCGGCACCGTCGTGACTTGTGGCGCAACTGCCGGCAGCGAAGTGCCTCTGAATGTTTGGTCGTTCTTTGTGAAGCAGCACCGGCTCATCGGCAGTTACAGTCGCGACCGCGCCGATCTGGTGGCCACCCTCGAATGGGCGGCGGCGGGAAAACTGAAGCCGGTTATTGACAGTGTATATCCTTTGACGGAAACCGCCGAGGCCTATGCCCATTTGCGATCCCGCAACGTCTTGGGCAAGGTGCTGGTCGAACCTTACGAGCCAGTCTCCGAGTCGGACTAAGTTGGAGTTCAAGCTTCAGCTTGCTTCCCGGCCGCCCGATTCTCCTCCGAACTGACGACAGGTAGAAGCCTGGGGTTCGAATTGATTTCGAGCAAAATGCACACTTGACATTCTAACTTTGCAGCGCAAAGTGACGGCATGGAATCGAATTGGGCCGCCGAACATCTTCAAACCATCCGTACGTTGATGGAGCGCTCCGCGCTGTATCGCCGCGCGCTCGCACCGATCATGACGTTTGCCGGCACGGTGGGCACTTTGGCCGCAGTCAGCGGTTGGATTTTTCAAATCGGCGCACCGCGTGCGTTCATTGGTTACTGGATCGGCGTGGGACTGATCGCAGTTGCTGGTTCGCTGTTTCTGGTGCGTCGGCAGGCGCTGAAAGATGCAGAACCCTTCTGGTCGCCACCCACGCGGCGGGTGACACAAGCGATGCTGCCGGCCTTGGCTGCTGGCTTCATCACGGGCGCCGTTCTGCTGATTCACGTCGGCACTGCAGACGCAGCGATTGCCAACGTCATGGGCATGCTTTGGCTGCCGCTCGGCTGGGTTGTGCTTTACGGTTGCGCTTTGCATGCTGCGGGGTTCTTCATGCCACGAGGGATAAGAATCTTCGGCTGGGCTTTTATTATTGGCGGTTGTGGGTTATTTGCGCTGGGGATTCCGGATTGGGCGCCGCGACCTTCTTACGCCCATGGGGTGATGGGTTTTTTCTTCGGCGTGCTCCATCTGGCCTATGGCATCTATCTTTATTTCACCGAGCAGCGCAGGAATGAAACGTGAACCCAGAACCATTTCTTCAGCTCGATCGCGTGATTCACGAGAAAGGGCGGCTGGCCATCATGTCCATGCTCGCCGCGTCGCCGGAATTGTCGTTCACCGAACTGCGCGACACGCTCGAAATGACCGACGGCAATCTGACTTCGCACATGCGCACGCTGCAGGAGGCCGGCTACGTTTCCCTGGCCAAATCGTACCAGAACAACCGGCCGCTGACGACCTGCGCCCTGACCGCCGCCGGCAAGAAGGCCTTCAGCGCCTACATCAACCTGCTGGAGCAGATCGTCCAACAAACCCGACCTAAGTGAAAAATCTTTTGAACGAACCTGAACCTGCATGGTCTTTAACTTTGTATTGCAAAGTGAATACACCGAAGACAGACGAACCTGGCGCAGACTTCCAAGTCTGCTGTGTCGCGGGTTTCCCAACCTGTGAGCCTCGCGGCGTTCGAAGCCCTGCCGACTTGGAAGTCGGCGATACGGCAGGTTTGGAAACCTGCGCTACCACCGCACAATGAAAATCATTCGAGCTGAACATCTGGGCATGTGCTTTGGCGTGCGTGATGCCATCGCGCTGGCCCGGCAACAAGCGAAAGAGGAGCCGCTGACCATTCTGGGCGAGCTGGTGCATAATGAAACCGTCCTCAATCAACTTCGCAATCAAGGAGTGAAGATCGAACACCAGGTCGCCGCTATCACCACACCGACAGTGATGATTACCGCGCATGGCGCTTCCGAACAGCGGCTGCGCGCCGTGCGCGAACGCGGTTTGACCGTGCTGGAAGCCACGTGTCCGCTCGTTACCTTTGCGCATCGCGCGGTGGCGAAGCTCGTGAGCCAAGGGTTTCATCCAGTCATCATCGGCAAACGTGACCATGTGGAAGTCCGCGGACTGACGGAAGACCATACGGAGTTCGACGTGGTGTTGAGCGAAGAGGATGTGCTGCGACTTGCGGAGCGTCCTCGGTTCGGCGTGGCCGCTCAGACTACCCAACCCGTCGAGCGAGTGCGCTATTTGGTCGGTTTGATCCGCCAGCGTTTCCCGAATTCCGAAGTCCGTTTTATTGACACCGTCTGCCAGCCGACCAAGCAGCGCCAGCACGCCGCCGTCGAACTCGCCCAGCAATCGGACGTCGTCATCGTCATCGGCGGCGCGCACAGCAACAACACGCGGGAACTTGTGGCGACCTGCGGCCAATTTTGTACGCGGGTTCACCACGTGCAAAGCGCCGACGACTTACGGGCGGAATGGTTCAGCGGAGCGGACACTGTGGGAGTCACCGCCGGCACGTCCACACCCGACACCCTCATTGTGCAAGTGGAGGAATGGCTGGCGGCTTTCGCCGAACAACTCCGCACGGCTCCGCCTCCCCAACCCGTCTTTGCCTGAGAAGCAACTGCCGCCATGCAACCAACATGTCTTCCCTTCAGCAGAAGTCGCACTCTTTCGTCCGCCATTTCCACGCATCTAAGTAACCAGCCAGAACACTCATTGTGCTGTTCACGTTCGCCATCGAGTACTCGGCACCTGCATCGTGTAACTGAGTTCTATCCGAGACCTCCGGCTTCGCGCCGAACAACCGCACCAACACACAACTCAAAAGAGGCAAAACTATGAATGACTGGAAAATCCCCGGAATCCCGGAGGCGTTGGCGTTCCTGAAACGCTGCGCGACGGTTTTCAAATTGGCGGGCGTGGCAGTGCTGATCCTGCTGCTGCTGATCCCGCTTAGCATGGTGCGCTCCGTGTTGCACGAACGGCTCGGGCGGCGCAACGAAGCGGTGGCCGACATCACGTCGAGTTGGGGGCGCGACCAGAAGCTCGTTGGTCCGGTCCTCATTGTCCCCTACCGGCATCCGGTCAAGTCGTGGAAGGAACAGCCAACCGGGGCGGGCAAGATCGAGCGGCTCGAAGTCGTGGACATGGTTGTGGCCAACGCCTACTTCCTGCCGACCAACCTTACGATCACCGGCGACATTGCGCCAAAGCAATTGCATCGCGGGATTTACCAGGCGGTGGTCTATAACGGGAAGCTGAAGTTCGACGGGCAATTCGCGCGGCCCGATTTCAGCAGCCTGCGGCTCGAGGAGAAAAACGTGATGTGGGATGACGCGCTCGTCGCCTTTGCCATCCCCGACCTGCGCGGGGTGAAAGAGACGCTGAACCTGAAGTGGGGCGCGAGCACGTATCCGCTGTTGCCGGGCAGCAAACTTAGAGGGTTTCCATCGGGCGTGTTCGCCAGCGTTGGCGGTTTGCGCGGGAGCGACGCCGTGATTCCGTTCCAGTTGGAGTTGGCGTTGAACGGCAGCGGCGGGCTGAGATTTGCGCCCGTGGGCGCGCAAAATACCGTGACGCTCACGTCGCCGTGGCCAGATCCGAGCTTCGACGGCTCGTTCCTGCCGACCGAGCGCAAAGTCACGCGCAATGGCTTCGACGCCACCTGGCAAGTCTCCTACTACGGGCGCAGTTACTCACAACAATGGACCGATCAAGATGCCACGGCGGGCTTGAACTCCGATGCCGCCGAGGCCTCGTTTTTCGGCGTGAACTTCCTATCCGGCATTGACGCTTATCGCAACACGGAGCGCGCGATCAAATACGGCGTGCTCTTCATCGTGCTCATCTTCGCGGCCTTCTTCCTGTTCGAGATGCTGGCGGCGCTCAAGATTCACCCGTTCCAATACGCCGTGGTGGGCGCGGCACTTTGCCTGTTTTATCTCGGCCTGCTCTCCCTCTCGGAGTTCATCCCGTTTGGTCTTTCCTACCTGGCGGCGGCGGGGGTGACGACGCTGCTGATTTGCTTCCACAGCGCGAAGATGCTGAAAAGCGGCGCAAGGACGTTCATCGTCGCGGGTCTGCTGGCCGGCATCTACGGATTTCTTTACGTCGCGCTTCAGTTGCAGGATTACGCGTTGCTGCTTGGCACCGCCGGGCTGTTCGCCGTCCTGGCCGTAATCATCTGGTTGACGCGGAACATTGATTGGTACGCGCGCGACCGGAGCTAGTGCTGTGACAATTATGTTCTGCAACATGATTGGTAGGGCGCGTCACTCCGTGCGCGCCGAAAACTGGAAACGATCCGCCAAACGGCGCGCACGGAGTGACGCGCCCTACCACATGAAACTGCTTTCCACGTTGCTCGAGAGCGTGCCTGAGGATCCGTTTTACGCGCCGCGCACGCCGCTGTGGCTGCCGCGCGAGATGTCGAGTCCACCGCCGCTGCCATCAGCACAACCGAGCCGCACGCCGCAGCCACGAACGGCTTTGCTCATCAATCCGTTCTATGCGAAGTCGCCGCACGGCAGCTTCGGCAAGCACGTCCTCACGCCGACGCTCGCGCTGACCTCGTTGGCGGGAGCGACGCCGGCGCATTGGCAGGTGCGTTACTGGGACGAGAACCTTCTGCAAGGCCCACCGCCGTCCGAGCCGCTGCCGGAAGTCGTCGGCATCACGGTGCATCTAACTTTCGCGAAACGCGCCTATGCCCTCGCCAAGTGGTATCGCGCACACGGCAGCAAAGTCATTCTCGGCGGGCTGCACACACTTTCGTGTCCAGAGGAAGTTGCGCCACATGCCGACGCCATGGCCATTGGCGACGGCGTGCAGCTTTGGCCGATGATCCTGCGCGACATCGAGCGCGGCGAATTGAAACCGCGTTACGAAGCCACCTATGAAAGCGCTTACGGTTTCGATCCCCCGCCACGCCGTGAATTGGCGCCGCGGGCCAGTTTCCTGACGACCACGAGCCTCATCGCCACCCGAGGCTGCCACAATCGCTGCGGCTTTTGTTACCTCGCCACCGACGGGCTGCGCATGCCCTATCGCGTGCGCGAACCGGAGGACATCCGCCGCCAGTTCGATGCCGACGGCCAACCCTACGCCGTGTTTACCGACAACAACCTGGGCTCGAGGCGTGATTATTTGCGCGCGCTGTGCCGCGCACTGCGTCCGCTGGAGAGAATCTGGAGCGCCGCCGTGACGCTCGACGTGACGGACGAGCCGGCACTGGTGCGCGAGATGGCGTTGGCCGGTTGCACAGGCGTGTTCATCGGCTTCGAGACGCTGACAGATCAGAACCTTGTCGAGGCTCGCAAACGCACGCCGCGCGCGGACGACTACGCACGGCGCGTGCGCATCTTCCACGAGCACGGCATCCAGGTGAACGGCAGTTTCGTCGTCGGGTTTGACGGCGACCGCAAGGACACGTTCACAACGCTCGTGCAATGGATCGAGGCGAACCGGATGGAGTGCGCCACGTTTCACATTCTCACCCCGTATCCGGGCACGCCGTTGTTCCGGAAGATGGCGGCCGAGGGCCGGCTGCTGCATCATGACTGGGAGAAGTACGACACCGCGCACGTGGTGTTTCGCCCGAAGCACCTCACGCCGGAGGAACTGCTGCTCGGTTACGACTGGCTGTATCGCCGGTTGTTCTCCCACGCTTCGATCTGGCGACGGCGACCCGCCGCGACGGCAGCCCTGCCCGCCTACTTTGCCGGGTGTTATCTCTACAAACGCTCGAACCGGCTGTGGCGCTTCCTGATCCAGCATCAGCTCGTTCACGCCATCTGGCGGCCGCTCGTCGAGGTGACGCGGCTGCGGCATCTCGCCTTCCGCCGCCGTCTGGCCGCGACGAAATCTTTTGCGGCAAATCAAAGTGGTGCGTCCGCTTGTTCAATTCCGTTCCCCGCCAGCGTATGAAAGCAAATCAAACCAACTTTTCGCGGTGGTGGATCGTGGTCGTCTTTGCCGTCGCCATGGCGTGGGTTGAATCGTCCGTCGTGTTTTACTTGCGTACGATGATTGATCGCGTGGAGCCGTTGCAGGTTGATCCGTTGCCGATTGTCGGGTCGCTCGGCCAGGTAGAATTGGCGCGCGAAGTGGCCACGATGGTCATGCACTTCACGGTGGGCATGCTGGCGGGCCGGACGTGGCGGGCGCGGGTCGGTTACATGGCCGTGTCTTTCGGCGTGTGGGACGTGTTCTATTACGTGTTCCTGAAGATCATGTGCGACTGGCCGAACTCACTGCTGGACTGGGACATTTTATTCTTGCTGCCATTACCGTGGTGGGGGCCAGTGCTCGCTCCTGTTTCGATTGCCCTGCTGATGATTCTGTGGGGCACGCTGGCCAGCCAATTTGAACGAACACCCACCCACTGGCTGTCCAATTGGCGCGTGTGGGTTTTGAATTTCATGGGCGTCACGCTGGCACTCTATGTCTTCATGGCGGACACGCTGCATGTCGCCAACCAGGGCGTGGACGCAATTCGCAACGTGCTTCCCTCCCGATTCAACTGGCCTTTGTTCGGAGTCGCGCTCGTGCTGATGGCTGCACCGGTGTTACGATTGGCGCGCGAACTTTGGGCACGGCGCGCGCCGCATTTGGAAACTGTCAACGCGAATTAAATTTATGAAACTCTTGAAACTTCTCTACCAACGCGAGACCGTCGCGCCAATGCTGGCGATGACGTTCGCCTCCGCGGTGAGCGTGGCGCTCGTGCTGGCGCGCATTGCCTGGACCGGCCAGTTCTATTACGCATTCTTAATTGGCAATCTGTTCCTGGCGTGGCTGCCACTGATCTTTGCGGTGCTGGCTTGCGAACAATACGAGCGACCGACCAAATCGAATGAACCCACCCCTTGCCCCTCCCGGGAGGGGAACTTTTGCGATCGTGCGTCTGTCGCTGCTCCCCTCTTGGGAGGGGTCAGGGGTGGGTTCGTCGGAAAACAAAACTGGCGTTTCGCCGGACTGGCCGGCGCGTGGTTGCTGTTCTTTCCGAACGCGCCGTACATTTTCACGGACGTGATTCACCTGTTGTCTGGCCGCTTCCAGCATTTTTGGGTGGATCTAACGTTGATTTTACTGTGCGCGTTCACGGGATTGGTGCTGGGATTCGTGTCGCTTTATCTGATGCAATCGGTCGTGAGACGGATTTACGGGTGGGCGGCGGGCTGGTTTTTCGTGGCGGGGGTTGCGGGCCTGAGCAGTTTCGGAATTTATCTCGGTCGCTTTCTGCGCTTCAACAGTTGGGACGTGCTGATCCAACCGGTGAAGCTCTATCACGGTATCAATCATTGGGCGGCAGATCCGCTGGCAAACGCAAACACGTTTGCCTTCCCGGTGTTGTTCGCCACGTTTCTTTTTATCGCTTACGTGTTGCTGTATGCGTTGACACATTTGCCGCGCCCGCAGGTGATTTCCCCATCATTCCAAAAGGCGGGAACGTGAACCGCGAAGCGCAACTCCGCAGCCGAATCAAGGCACTAACATGGTTCTTCATCATCGGCCTCGTCTTGAGCGGCGCGACGGCGATTCCGCTGAACTGGGAACTTGATCTTCTCACGAAGTGGTTTGGAATCACTGGGCAAACCAGTGCAACGGCAAACTCCGAACTTGCGCGCTGGTTGCTCACGGCGGGCGAAGCGTTGCAAGATATAAGTGCGAAGCATCCACTTCTTTTCTATGGCACGGACTGGCTGGCGTTTGGGCACTTCGTCATCGCTCTAGCGTTTGTGGGTGCGCTGCGCGATCCGGTCCGGAATCGCTGGCTGTTCGATTTCGGATTGATCGCGTGCGTGTTGGTTGTTCCGTATGCGCTGATCTTTGGCGCGGTGCGCGGCATTCCATTCTGGTGGCGGCTGATTGACTGCTCGTTCGGCGTGTTGGGATTCGTGCCGCTGTGGCTTTGCCGGAGGTGGGCGCGCGAACTTGAAATCCAAGCCGCTGGAAATTTTTTTCCCGCCCATTGAACCTTTTCTCGCCTTCGGCATTCCACTGATTGTAAATGCTGGGAGTGGCTGAACGCGAACAACTGCCCGTCCCTCAAGCCCGCGCCGGAGACCCGGCAGCTTGGGACACGCTCTTCCGCCGCTACCAACTGCCGCTTTACGTTTATGTTTTTGAATTGGTTCACAATGAACAGACGAGCCTCGACCTCGTGCAGGAAACGTTCATCGCCGCAGCGCGCCACATCGCCGGCCTGCGCGACGACGCCAGATTCGGCAGTTGGCTCTTCGGCATCGCGCATCAGAAGTGTGTTCAACGCTGGCGAAAAGAAGACCGCGAAACCGAGTTGCGAAACGAACTCGCCGCCGCGCCCGTTGAATTTGAAAACAGCCCGGACGATTTGCTCATCCGCCGCGAACAGGAGGCCGAATTCATGAACCTGCTCAACCAACTCCCGCCGTCGCAACGCTCGGTGTTGCTGCTGCGTTTCATCGAGGATTTTTCGCTCGAAGAAATCGCGGGCATCACCGACGTGAGCCTCGGAACGGTGAAGTCACGCTTGCATTACGCGAAGCGAGCGCTCAAACAACTGATCCAACAAACCCGGCCATGAACGAAAAGGAATTAACGCAAAGACGCAACGGCGCGAAGACGCAGAGAATAGTATTTGTCGCTGTTCTCCTTGGCGACTCTGCAGCTTGGCGTCTTTGCGTTAAAAGGGAGGCATTATGAAAACGCCACGCGAAATTCTGCTGCAACGTCACCAAGCGGTTACGCCCAAGCTCGACGAAATCCGCCGAGCTGTAGTGGCCAACTTGAAGGAGTGTCCGGCGGCGCACGAACAAAGTTTGCCCGTCGCCGTCGCGCTCAAACTCTGGCGCGAATTGGTCTGGCCATGTCGCCGGACTTGGGCGGGACTCGCCGCGACTTGGTTGGTATTGGTCGTATTCAACTTCACGCACGCCGAACGCACCAAAGACGTCGCCACCAAATCCACGACTCCAGCAGAAGAAATGCGCCTCGCGTTTCAAGAACAGCAACGGCTGCTAGCTGAACTCGTCGGCCCGCCGCCGGTCGCGCCGCCCGCCGAATCGCCGCGTCGCCAAAAGCACCAGCCGCGCAGCGAGAGGCGCGTGGAAATTTCGACGGTTTGAAATCGTGAGCACAGTCCATCGCATCGTTCTTCTGAAACCATCACGAGTATGAATGAAGAACCCAAACGCATCTGGAAAAAAACTTGGCATGTTCCGCGCGCCGTCTTGATCTGGCTGGTGTCATTCACCCTCGTGATCTTCGGAACAATGATGATCGCCGGGTCGGAGCCAGAAATGCGTCATCCACTTGTGGTTTTCGCCGTAACTGGCTTCATCGGCGCGTCCGTCCTGCTTTGCTTGTGGTTATGCGTCCGCTGGTCGTCGCGTTGTTGGCGCAATCTGCGCCGGACTTTGCTAGGACTCGCTGGTCTCGCCACGTTAATCGCCGTTTTCTACACCGAAGAAAACTGGCGCGGCAAACGCGCGTGGGAAAGTTGCAAACGGGAACTGGGAGCGAGAGGCGCAGTACTGAATTGGTCTGCATACATTCCTCCGGCAGTGCCAGACGAGCAAAACTTCTTCAAAGCGCCAAAAATGCAGGAATGGTTTACGGGGAGAGGCGTGAGTGAATTATCGAAACGATGGGTCTCTCGGCCATTCAGCGTCGTCGCTGAGTTAACGGTGGTGACGTCTCCTGCCGCCACCGCTCCTGAAGATGCGGACCTAATGTTGCAATACAACTACCCGGCCCTGACAATCGCGACGGCACCGGCGAACTCGTCCAACGCGGCCGATCTCCAGGCGGCGATTATTCCGGTCGTGATCCTAGATAATGTTCCATTGACGAACGCCATCGAAAATTTGGCGCGCCGGGCGGAGCTGAAATTTTCCTTTGATCCACTAGTTACCTCCGGCTGGGCCTATCCGGATGGAACGCCTTGCCTTCAATATCCGGTTTCCGTTCGATGGACAAATGTCACCGCTCGCCAAGCACTTTTGGCTGTGCTCAACAATTTCGGTCTGATGATGGTTGAAGATCCAAAAACCGGCATTGCGCGCGTTACTTCGAAAGACGAGAAGCAAGTATACGCGGACCAGGCTGTGCGTGAACGTCTCGCAAAACTCATCCAGAGCGCTATTGAAGCGAGCATAAACGGTTCTGCCGGGCCAAGCGCAAAAGCTTCGCAAGGTTTCATGCTCGTCGCCCAGTCACTGAATCCAATCAAGCCGGTGCGTATTGTTGTGCGGGCGGACACGACACCGAGCATCGAAGAGATCGCCGCGTTTTTTCCTGCGCCTCACGGCGGCCGTCTGCGAGCAGAAGCGGCCGGCACTAATTCATTCCGCCTGTCACTGAATCCGCCGGAGGTTTATAGCGCCACCGATTATCTGGCGTGGAGCGATCCATTCGAATCCGACTTCGACCTGATTCGCGAAGCGCTCAAACGTCCTTACGCGCGGATGGATGGCGATTATCAGCGTCCTGCCGCCATGCCAATTCCAAATTTCCTATGCGTTCGGACCACCGCGCAAATGCTGGCGCAACGTGCGCAATGCTACCTGCTGCTTGGCCAGCCGGACAAAGCCTTGCGCGAACTGACGCTGATTCACGACCTGTGCCATTTGCTGGAAGGCAGGCCCACCGGCAAACCCATGACCCTGACGGCGGCGATGATCAACGTTGCTGTCACCGGACTTTATGTGCAAACGATCGCTGACGGATTCCGCCTGCAAGCGTGGCACGAGCCGCAACTCGTCGCGCTTGGGCAACAGCTTAAGCAAATCAGTTTAATGCCTTATGTAGCGGAAGCCTTTCGGAGCGAACAGATGTTCTTGTCGCGCACGCTTGAAATCACTCCACGAACGGAAATCAAGAAGATGTTTTCTTTTGCAGATTCCAAAACGACCTTCTGGCAAGAGATCGAAGACCTGCTTTTCAACGTTGCGCCGCGGGGTTGGTTTTATCAAAATATGGTTGTTCACGCCCAATTGCTTCAGAAATACAGTGATGGTTTTGATCCTATGAATGAAATCGTTTTGGCGCATAAAGAGAAGGAAATCGCGCGCGAGCTTGAAACTACCTTTGCTCATTTTTCCCCGTACACGTTCATCGCCGCCATGACAACCCCTAACTTTGTCAGAGCCATTCAAGCACTAGGATTGCACCAAACGATGGCAAACGAGGCACTCGTTGTCTGCGCGTTGGAGCGTTATCGCGTGGTGCATGATCAATATCCCGACAAACTCGACTCGCTCTTGCCGCAATTCATTGAAAAACTTCCGCACGACATCATCGGCGGCCAGCCGTTGAAATATCGCCGCATGGACGACGGAAAATTTCTGCTCTACTCCATCGGCTGGAACGAAAAGGACGACGGTGGCCAAGTCGTTCACAAAAAAGACGGCGCGGCGGACACGGTCAATGGCGATTGGGTCTGGGGCACTCACTAAAGTGAATGGTGGGAGCATAATCGACTGATTCGCGGGTCGATTAGGCGTTAGAAAATTCGTTGCCTCGTGGCAACAGGAATGGTTGAATCCGGTCACAACCCTTTCAACCAAGATGGAAGTCAAAATCGAGTGCGGGTGTGGCTCGCGCTACAAGTTTGATGTCGAGCCAGTCCATGGCCGGATGCCGACCCCGGTGCAATGTCCCGTTTGCGGTGTGGACGGCACGGGCGCCGCGAATGAAATCATTGGACGCAACTTTCCGGCCGCATCGGTAGTATCTCCGTCACGGGTTCAATCGCCGCCAACTTCCGGTTTGCGGGTGGCGAGTGCGGCAAACCGCAGCGGCCGGAGCGCTCAGGCCGAACAAGCATCGGCGACCGGCGCGCACGCGCATGATCAATCCGACCGCGCGTTGTTGGAGCGCACGACTTTCTTCGTCAAGGAACGCGCCGGGTTGTTGAAGCTTACTGACACTTACGATATCTTTGATCCAGCCAGTGGGCAGAACATCGGGATTGCGAAGGAAGAACCGCCAGTGTGGGCGAAGTGGTTGCGACTGGTCGTCAAGAAGCACATGATGCCCACGGCGGTGAATATTTACGAACAGGAAGGGCAGCCGCGCATCCTTTCGATTCAGCGCGGATTCACGTTTCTGCGGTCGAAAATCAAAGTGGTGGCAGGCGACGGCACCTCGCTGGGTTACTTCAAAAGCAAATTGTTTTCGATTGGCGGCGGTTTCTACGTTTTCGACAATCAAAACCAGCAGGTCGCAGAAGTGAAGGGCAACTGGAAAGGTTGGGACTTCAAATTTCTCAGCAAAGGCGGACGTGAGATCGGCACGGTGACGAAGAAATGGGCCGGGCTGGGCAAGGAGCTATTCACATCGGCGGACAACTACATCATCTCGTTGAGTGACGTGAGCGCGGCGGGGCCAGCCGCGAGTGCATTGCTGCTGGCCGCCGGATTGGCCATCGACGTTGTGTTCAAGGAAGTTGATTAGGAGGCGGTCGCCGGCTTTTGGCTGCCAACTGGCCCTTGTTTCCACAAGGAAATCTCGGTAAACTTTCGCTGTGATTTACGATGCGTCACTCGACGAGCTGCTCCAAAAAGTTTGGGATGGCCAGCGCATTGATCAGGCCGGCGCCTTACGGCTTTACCGTTTACCGCTGGAAGAACTTGGCGCATTGGCCGATCATCGCCGCGAACTGGCCAAGCGCGATGCCTTTGACGGCCACGGCAATGAGATCGTCACTTATATCATCGACCGCAACGTCAACTACACGAACGTCTGCAACGTGTATTGCAAATTCTGCGCGTTCTACCGCACGGAGAAAGAGGACGACGCCTACGTCATCACGCACGCTGAGATGGACCGAAAGATCGAGGAAACCATCGCGCTGGGTGGCACGCAGATTTTGATGCAAGGCGGGCATCATCCGAAGCTGAGCAAGCAGTGGTATCTGGATTTGCTCTCGCACATCAAATCGAAGTTCCCGCAGATCAACATTCATGGCTTTAGTCCGAGCGAGTTCGTCGCGTTCCAGGAATTCTTTGGCGAACCGGTTGAACAAATCATCCGCGACTTCGTAAAGGCCGGGCTTGGCAGCATTCCGGGTGGTGGTGGCGAAATTCTGGTGGACCGTGTGCGCCAGCGCATCGCCCCGCTCAAAGCGATGAGCGACGAATGGCTCGGCGTGATGGACGTAGCGCATCGGCTCGGCCTGGCTTCGACGGCCACGATGATGTTCGGTCATGTGGAGACGGTCGAGGAGCGCATTGAGCATTTGGAACGCGTGCGGGCGCAGCAGCATAAGTCGCTGGGCTATGGCCAAACTCCCCTCACCCCATCCCTACTCATGAACCCTAAGTGCATTTCGTCTTCGGCCAACCCCCTCACCCCATCCCTCTCCCCCTCGGAGGGGGAGAGGGTGGTCGAAAACCAGGGTCGAAGCCAAACCGCAAATGCTTGTGGCGGTTTCACCGCGTTCATTGCCTGGACGTTTCAGGCGGAACACACGAAGCTGAAAGCTCCGACGGTTGGCGCGCACGAATACCTGCGGATGCAGGCATTGTCACGCGTCTATCTCGACAACATCCCGAACATTCAAAGCTCGTGGGTCACGCAAGGCCAGGCGATCGGACAAATCGCGCTGAAGTATGGCGCGAATGATCTGGGCAGCATCATGATTGAAGAGAATGTTGTCTCGCAGGCCGGCACGACCTTTTGCATGGGGGTGGCGGACATGCAGCGGCTCATCATCGACCTCGGCTACGAAGCGCGCCAGCGGGACAACTGGTATCGGTTGGTGAGCTGAGGTGAGGCGCTGGCCGATTCTTCTGGCCAGAAGTATTTTGCCGTTGAGTGGAGAGCATTGGGTCGTCGCCTGCCGGTGAAAATCTAAAAGATTTTGATTATTCCCCTTTACCAAACCGACTTGAATAATTCAGAATAGGCCGGATTAGCCGAACGGAAAGCCACTGCGCTCCCCGTGGCCGGGGCAGAGCCGGCGCACCATTAAAGAATGGCCGAGGTGGATGTTGGGGTGAATGACAACCGGACGCGGCTCGTCTATGACCAGGTATGGCAGGTGAATTCGTTGTGTTTCGCGTAACCCTTTTTTCAATCATTCTGGTATTGCTGGCCGGCTGTGTGAGTTCTAAAAAACCGACGGCCGAGCCAACCCATGCGCTGGCGACTCCAAAGACATCCGAACGAACCAAGGAGCCGGTCAAAGAGCCCGTCAAGGAACCGGCCAAGGAAAAACCTCAGGCCGCGCCGGCAAGAGTGCAATCCAGCGCCAACAATGATGAGGAGATCAAGGCCATTACGGATTTGGCGAAAAAGAATCAGTGGGACGAAGCCGAGACCCGCGCGACGGTTTTGTTTGAGAAGTCGCCACAGGATCCGCTGGTCGTGCGAATATTGGGGTATGTAAAGAAAGAGCGTCAGTTACGCCGGGAGCAGGCGCTGGAGGACAGCATCCGGGAAATTGACGCCAAGAATTCGGTGTTTAATCCCACCATCCCCGGTTTGCTGAAGGAGAAGAAGGATCGTGGATTGCCGGCGAACAAAGCTTTACGCGACGCAGTGGATCAGCTTGAAGCCGTGCCCTACGTCCCTGAGAATTTTGGGAAAACCGTTCAGGAAAAGGGCCGGCTGTTCGACCTTGAATCCAAGGAAGGGAAGATGGCCAAGCTGCTGTCAAAGGAGATTTCCGTGCACGTGGATAATCTGACGCTGGAGGCGATGTTGCTTAACATTGGCCAGGCGGAGGGAATTAACTTCGTGGTGGACAAAACGCTGCCGGCCCTCAAACAAACGTTGCTCGTGAACATGGACAAGGTCAGGTTGTCCGAGTTTTTGCGTTATTTGTCCCGGAATCTGGATGTGCAATTCCAGGTGGGTGAGGATCTGATCTGGGTGGTCGATAGCAAGGACCCCAAAAGAGTGCTGGAAGAAACCCGGGTTTATCATTTGCGCAAAGGATTCATTTTGCCGGCGCAATTCGGCCCCACGGAAATCAACCGGGTGAGCGAAACAAAAGTATTGCCAACGGGCAACATTACGACCGTCACGGAAAATCAGAAGATCGAGCAATTTGTCAAGGACGGCGCGTCGACCAGCCCTTCGATCGAGGAGGCCATCAAGAAATTCTTCATAGGTACCAGCACGAGCACTAATGCGGGCACCAACGTAATCACTGGCGCAGGCCCCAAGTTTCAGATTGACCGGGAGCGCAACGTCATTATGGCTTGGGGAACGCGAGAACAACTCGAGATATTGGATCGAATAATAGAAGAGTTCGATCGACCCATTCAACAGGTGTTGATCGAGGCGCGGTTCATCACGATTTCCCAGGCCGCCTTCATGCAACTGGGCGCCAATTGGGAAACCGGTCGCAACCGGCTGACGGCGGTTCCCGCGCCGACCGATTTCACCGGGTTGGCGACCACGCAAACGGGACTTGGTTTGCAAACGACCTTCACAAACGTTTTGAACCGGTACGATCTCAGTGTGACGTTGAAAGCGCTGGAACAAGGAGGGGAGAGTCAGACGCTGAGCGCGCCCCGGCTCACCTTGATCAACAATCTCCCCGCGCATATTGAGGACGGTCAGGTCCAATATTACTACGAGGAATATACAGTCAAACAACAAGTGACAGACCGAACGACGGCCTCCAGTCTGGTGCCGATCGGCAAACCCGCCAAATTGACTTCTGGAGCTTCTTTGGATGTCGTGGCCAGCATCGGCGGGGACGGAAAAACCATCCTGCTCGCCTTGAAGCCGGAAGTAAAATCCTCCGTGCAACTGGTCACCTTTGCCACGGTCACCGACCGGAATGATGCGGGCAATGTCGTCGGCACCTTTGACATCAAACTGCCGCAATATCGCACCCAGACCCTGTCCACCCGCGTCGCGGTCAAGTCCGGACAAACCGTGGTCATGGGCGGCGTCATGGAACACAACAAGAGCACCTTTGTGGAATCCGTTCCGGTTCTTGGACACATTCCCATCATCGGTGCGGCGTTTCGCACCCGCACGGAGGTGGACAGCCCGCGTTATCTGCTCGTATTCGTGAAGGCCACGCTGCTGTCCGACTCCGGGGAGTTCATTGAATACGAAGACCAGAAATGACCTCCCGTGGATTTAATTTTCGTTCATGAATCTCTTTTCCCTCCCGCCGACCCGCCGGCTGCTGGTGATTGATCCGGGCAGCCGGTGCATCAAAGTTCTCCTGGTGAACAAGCTCATGGGTCGGGTGCGCGTCCTGCGTCACCGCTCGTTTGACCTGGCGGAAGGCAGTGTGCTCACACCGGAAGAGTTGAGCCGTTTGCTGGAAACCGTGTTGCAGGAGTTCGGTCGGATGCCCGTGGCCATCAGTCTGCCGCAACAACTCTCCATCTCGCAGGTGATCGATCTACCGCGCGTCGGGCCGGAGCAGGTCAAGGCCTTGATCGAAGAAGAAACCGTCAAGCTCAGCGGCCTGAGCGAGAGCGGGATCGTCTATGATTACGGCAAGCTCAAACCGTTTGGGAAATATCAAAATCCATTCTGGGTCACCTTCGCGAAGGAGGAGGAGATTTTGATGGAAGTCAGCCGGCTCGTTGGCATTGGCGGGCACCTTTGCGAAATCATCACGCCGGCCAACGCGCTGATCGCGACCTATCAAGCCGCGCAACCCCGGCCGGAAAACGCCTTGTTGGTGGAGCTGGGCGCGACCAGCACGGTCGTGGCCATCGTCGCGCAGGGCCAGGGCGTCTATGCCCTCAGCTATCCCATTGGCGGCAACACGTTCACCGAAGCCATCGCCACGCAACAGAATTGCTCGCTGGAGGCGGCCAAGTCGCTCAAGTACTCGCAAAACCTGTTCGCGGCCGGAGCGGCGATTCCCGGATTGTGCTCCGTGGTGGACGGCTGGCGGACCGAGCTGGAAAAAATTCTTCAAGACTGGCTGCGGGAAAATCCGGAACTCGGCCTTTCGGTGGACTCGTTCCGGATCATTCTGGGTGGTGGCGGCGCGCGTCAGCCGGGATTGATGGAGTACTTGAACGCAAAGAGTCAACTGCGTTTCACCCCCTGGCCCAGTTTGTCCGGTGAACTGGGCGAACTGACGCTCGAACGTTACGCAGTGGCTTACGGTGTCGCGCTCAAGCGGCTGGGGCCGTCATTGCCATCCGCGTCGCTCTTCCCTGCCGACCTGCGGGAAGCGCGGAAACGGCAGAGCACGCAAGCACTGCTGCAATCAGTCAACTGGGCATTGCTCTTGGTTGTTGCGCTGGTGCTGCTCTTCGGCACCGCGCAGAAGTTCAATCTGACCCAAAAAAAGCAGGCGCTGTTGAAGCAGTCCCAGGCCGTCTTGGAGGAGGCCAAAGGGGTTGAGACATTGAACCGGAGACTGGAGGACGCCTATGAACGCCTGCGCCCTGTGTTGAAGCTGCAAAAGCGGACCGTCGATAAACTCTCGACGCTGGCGTTGTTGCAGAAAGTCAGGGATGACAAGAAACTTTGGTTTGTGCTGTTCGCAGATCAGGAGTCCTACTTTGCCGGGCAAGCCGCGCCCGTCACCCAGACCAATCTAGCCGTGGCTGCGGCCGCCCTCAATGTCACCAACCCGCCGCCGTCGAAGTACGGGTTTATCGCCGAACTTTGCCTCTCCGAGGAGGGCGAAGCCATGCGGGAGACTCTGCGCAAAGTCGTATCCGAACTGAAACAGAATCCCGCGTTCACCAACGTCGATACGCTGCCGGCGGACCAGCGCAAAAACCTGGTCAGCACGAACGTGCTGGTGGCCGGCCGCTATTTTTCGCTCTCCATCGAGATGGCGGAAAACACTTTTCAAAATCCCCTGCCTCCCACGGAACCAAAACCGCCACCGATCCGCACGCTCAAAACGAACGCGCGCACGCTTCACCCCGCGCTGGAGCGAAACGGGACGCCGGCGCCGGCCAGGGAAAACTGAACATGCCGACGATCAAACAAATTGCCGGTCTGCGCTGGGTCATGCTCTTGGTGGCGGTGGGGCTGGCGTTATACTTCGTGCTGGTTTTTCGGCCGTTGGCACACCAGGCGGACGCACTGGATGGGCCGCTGGCGGAGGTCTGGCAGGACCTGGTGAACGTCAGTCTGGAGAGCAGCGGCATCCGCGATCTGGATCTGGGCAAGATCAAGAAGACCCAGGAAAAATTGCAGGCGTCCTTGCTCGCGACGGAGAAGGCCGGGCAACTGATCGCCGCCCGCGTGGAGTTGGAGCCGGAGATTCGCGCCAAGCTGAAGGAGGAATTCCTCCTGGTGGATTATCAGAACGATCGCCAGAAGCGCATCGAGCAATTGACTGCGCTGGCCAAGACTCAGCAGGTGACGCTGGACGCTGCTGCGTTGGCGGGTTTTCCCGAACACAAGGCGGAGATGAAAGAACCGAACCTGCTTTGGGCGGAGCTGGCCATCGTGCATCACATTCTAACCACCGCCATCAACAGCAAGGTAAGCACCATCAAAAACCTGAGTGTACTGCCGTTGCAAATGTATCGCGTCCCCGGTGGCACGGAGGTTAATCTCGAGGAGATTCCTGTGCGGATTGAACTGGTGGCGCCGATGGAATCCGCCGCCAGCTTCCTGCTCGCCTTGCCGCTGCGCGCGGAAGAAATGAAGACTGCCGGCCAGCCAGAATCCCGGCCCGGCAAACCGGCGCTGTTTCTGGACAAGTTGATTTTAAAGAAACAAACGCCGGAAAAGGCGGCTGAGGTCAGTCTGGATGTGGTGCTCTGCGGCTTCGTGCGCGCGCTCGATGTGCGCGCGGCCCGACCGGAAGCAAAAACAAAATCGGAATAATGTTTAGAGCATTGGAAAACAGCAAATGGTTCTCGACGGTGCTGCTGCTGGGGGCGCTCGTCCTGCTGGCGGTGGCTGTGTTGAACTTGGGCGGCCAGCTAAACTACCGCCCCGAGCTGAAGCGCCGCGCCACTTCGCCAAATGCCACCGTGTTGGTGGGGAAGATTGAGGCGTTGTTCTCGCCGGCGACGCTGGCGGCCTGTCGCCCGGCAACCAATTCGGTCAATCCCTTTTACACCACCTATTTTCAACCACCGCCCACGCCTCCCAAACCGGCGACGCCAACTCCCGCACCCTCCCCGACCAAGAAAATCCTACTCACTTACCAAGGCGTCTATCAAACCGCTGGCGGCGAGAAGAAGGCGTTTGTCAAAGTCGGCGACACCTTGTTTGTCGGACCGGTAGGCTCGAACGTGGTGGCCGACCTAGCGGTGGTGGACATTGCGCTGCGCACGTTGACTTTGAAAAACGCCGCGTCGCAGACGAACCTCCTCCAGTTCAATGTTCCCAAAGAAGTCGAAGTTCCGAATAAATGATCATGGAAGCGACCGCGACCACAAAAGAAACCGGCGACCTGTTGCTCGAACAAGGCAAGCTGACCGAAAAGCAACTGGAGCAGGTGCGCCGCAGTCAACTGCGCCTGGGCCTTCCCCAGCACCGCGCAATTGTTGAACTGAATTACGCATCGGAAGAAGACACCTATCGTGCGCTGGCGTCACTCCATCATCTGGATTTTATCGACCACAGCCAGCTCGCGCTGCCCGCCGCCGTGCTGGAACTGGTGCCGGTAAAACTCATTTTCCATTACCGGATGGTGCCGGTGTCGCTGGAGGGCGAGTTGCTCACACTGGCCTTCGGCGAACCGCCGCGCCAGATGGAACTGGGCAACCTCCGCCTGCTGCTCGGCAAACGGCTCAAAGTCGTCCTGACCACTCCGAGTTCGATTCATGCCGTGATTAAAAGACAATTCGGCCTGGGCGCGCAAACCGTCCAACGCCTGCGCGAGGAGCGTGGATTGACCGACGCGAGCGAAGATATAGTTTTTGATGTCAAATCCACCGAGGACAGTTCCGCCGTCGATGCCACCATCGCCGATTTTGTCGATCAGATTCTCCTGGAAGCCTTGCGCTTGCAGGCCACGGACATTCACATCGAGCCGTACCACTCCTCCATCCGCCTGCGCTACCGGATCGACGGGATGATGCAGACGATTCCCGTGCCTGATGCCTTGCGCCAGCTCCACGAAACCATCGCGTCGCGTCTGAAAATCATGGCGGGCCTGAACATCGCGGAGAAGCGCCTGCCGCACGACGGGCGCATCGCCATGAAGACCGGGAACGAGGAGTACGACCTGCGCATCTCGGTCATTCCCACCAAGCACGGCGAAACCATTTGTTTGCGCATCCTTGGCCGGCAGAGTCTGTTCATGGACCTCGAGCAACTCGGCATGGAGCCGCAACACGAGGCGCTGTTCGCCGACCTGACCCAGTTGCCGCAGGGCATGATTCTTTTGACCGGCCCGACCGGCAGCGGCAAGACCACCACACTGTATGCCGCGCTGGCCCACGCGAACGACGATACGCGGAAAATCATCACGATCGAAGACCCGGTGGAATACCAGTTGGAAGGCATCACCCAGATCCAGGTGCGGCAGGACATCGGGCTGACGTTTTCCAGCGGGCTGCGCTCGGTCTTGCGCCATGATCCGGACGTTGTGCTCATCGGAGAAATCCGCGACAATGAAACCGCCGAGATTGCGGTGCGCGCCGCCCAGACCGGGCACCTGGTTTTCTCCACCTTGCACACCAACGACAGCATCAGCTCCATCACGCGGCTTCTGGACATGAAGGTGGACGCCTTTTTGATCGGCTCATCGCTGGTATGCAGCGTCGCACAGCGATTGGCCCGGCGCATCTGCCGGCATTGCAGCGAAGAGGACACGAACATCCCCGACCGTTTGCGCAAGGAAATGGCGCGGGCGCTGGGCATCAAGGCGGAGGAAGCCAAGGCATGGAAGGGGCGCGGCTGCATCGAGTGCAACCAGAAGGGTTACCGCGGGCGCGTGGCCATTTACGAATTCTTTTTGATGAACGACGCCATCGCGGACTTGATTGTGCCCGACATCAAGACCGGTCAGTTGCGCGAAGCAATCCGCCAGCACGGCTGGCGCTCCCTGCGCGAACTGGCGTGGGGCAAAGTCCAGTCCGGCTTGATTCCCATCGCCGAGCTGCAGCGATTGACCCATCGGATCGAGTTTCAGCGGTCGGAGGCGGAGGCCTGACGAGCGACTGGATCCTTGCAGCGCGCCAACTCATTTCTTTGTCATGACGAAGACGCCGTTCCACGACTCATCGGGCGGATTCTGGATCAGGTTTTGGCAGCGTTCAGCATACAGGGCGCTCAAGAAGTCCTCCGGTTGTCGGCGCAGGCATTCCTGAAAGGCCGTGGCTGCCGCTGCAAACTCACGGCTTCGATACTGCCGCACGCCTTCTTCATAGCGCGCCAGCCAGACGGGTGTGGACACGGTTTGCGCGGCGCCGTCACCCACGACCGTGAACACGTCCACGGGTTTGGTTTTGCCCTTGACCTGCACGTAATCCACCGTGCGCAAAATGTATTGCTCGCCGACGAGCGGAGCCAGGTTTTCGCCGAGCAGGAGATCGAGATGATATTCCTTCGTGAGTCCTTCCAAGCGTGAAGCCAGGTTGACTGGATCGCCAATGGCCGTGAACTCCACCTTCTGGGACGAGCCGATTTCACCGACGATGGCTTCGCCGTGGTTGATGCCGATGCCGAACGCCAGTTCCGGCATCCCGCGAGCTTTCCAGCCCTCGTTCAGTTTCCGCAGGCTGCGTTTCATCGCAAGCGCGGTGGCCACGGCCAGTTGCGCATCGTGCGCGCGCCCTTTGCTAACGATGTCAATGCTGCCCCAAACGGCCATCACCGCATCGCCGATGAACTTGTCGAGCGAACCTTGATGGGTAAAAACGTCGCGCACCATTTCCTCGAAATATTCGTTGAGTTGCTTCACAAGTCGCGCGGAGTCCGAACTTTCGGTCAGCGTCGTAAAACCCCGCACGTCGGAGAAGAGCACCGTGACGGATCGGCGCACGCCCACAAGTGAGTCGAAGTAAGTCGCCGGGTTGTCGAGCAATTCCTTCACGACATCCTTGGAGACGTAGCGCTCCAGCGTCTTGCGAACCCGCGCCTTCTCCAACTGCTCCAGCACATAATCGTACGTCAGCACCAAGACACTGCTCGCGAGCAAGACCAGCACCGGGCCGGCCACTGGAATGACGAAACCCGGACGACTGAACAATGCCTGCGCCCCAAACCAGTAGCCCACAAGCAACGCGCCGACGACCGCCAGTCTTGTCACCGGCTGGCGAATGACGAAACCCAGTGTCAGCGCCAGGAGTCCGGCCGCACCGATCATCCCCAAAGTCCCTTGCGGTGACGTCTCACCCAGGAACTCGCCATGCAGCGCGGCGCTGAGGATGTTCAGGTGGAGTTCCGGTCCAAGCATTTCGCGCTTTGGGTCGCCAAAAGGTGTGCGGTGCTCGTCGTGAAAGATGCTGGCGGTCGGGCCGACGAGCACAATCTTGTCGCGGAAAAATTCGCCGTTCCCGTAATTGCGTTCCCAGAGTTTGGGCGAGAGCACGTCGCCGATCGGATGAACGCGATAACCGTAGCCCGGCGCGTTGCCGAAGCGAAAACGGACGGAATCGAACCCGGCGGGAACCGCGTCCACGCGACCGAGCTTCCGGAGTACGCGCAGCGCAAGCGACTCCATCACTTCCTGACCTGACACGACAAAGCCCGCCTGCTCGCCGGTCTGACGAAAATTGGCGCGGCGGACAATGCCGTCGAAATCCTCCGGGAGGTTTACAAAGCCGACGCGGTCGTCCCGCACAACCGCGTCCGTGTCCGGCGCGGGCAGAACGGCTGGGTTGGGAGTCAACAGTTGGAGGACGTTGCCGCGATCCGTTTTCTGCGGGCTCAGGCTGCAACCGACGACGATTTTGTCGCGATGCTTTTCGAGCGTGTGGCGGAGTTGTCCGTCACCGTCATTCGGAGCGCTGAACACCAGGTCGAAGGCGATCACCTTCGCTCCGGCCGCGGCAAGTTTTTCCGTCACCTCCGCCCAGACGACGCGCGACCAGGGGAAGTTTCTTTGCAGGTCTCGCAAAATGGGCGCGCGCTGAAGTTCTTCCGCGCTGAAATCCGAACTGCCGTATGCCGGTTGATCGATCCCGATCAAAACCAGCCGTGGGTCCACGGGCGTCTTCCGGCCGAGGCGCGTCCGCAAGTCCTGTGTGTAAAGCTCCATTTCGAGCAGCGGCGAGTAACCGAAGTGTTGAAGCGCCAGCGCCAGCAGCGTGAACGCTGCGCAGATGGCGAGCACCACCCCGAACCGTTTGAACTGCCGTTGCATGAAGTTGATCAAGAAAACTTTTGTTCCGTTGACAAATTCGCCCTCTTCCCTTAAACGCTTCCGCGACTCGAACCAAGCCCAATATGAAAATCCGGATTCTTCTGGCGGTCGCGTTCGCGGCGCTGGCTTCGCTGGCGGGCGCCGCTTCGCTCACCGAAAGCACGTTCACGGAGGTGATCAAGGACGTGAACGTCGTCACCCTGCCGGCCAGAACCACCCAACCTGCAAAAGTGAGTGAACTTTTCAAAGCGCCTGACCTTGTCCGGACGGGCACGGATTCCCGCACCGAACTGACCGCGCCGGACCAGACCATCACGCGTGTCGGTGCGAACACGGTCTTTTCCTTCGAACCGAAAGGGCGCAATGTTGACCTGGAGCAAGGCAGCGTTCTGTTTCATTCGCCGAAGGGCAAAGGCGGCGGGGCCATCAAGACCGGCGGCGCGTCGGCGGCGGTGCTTGGCACGACGCTGATGGTGTCCACGACGACGAACCGCGGATTCAAGACAATCGTCCTCGAGGGCAAGGGCAAGGTGACGCTCGCGAACCGCAAAAGCCGGACGTTGAAAGCCGGACAGATGGTTCTGGTGTTGCCCGGTGGTGAAGATTTCGGGCCGACGCTGGACATTAATCTGGGCAAGCTGGTGGCCGGATCAAAGCTGGTCACTGGCTTTTCGCGCGAGCTGGCTTCCCTCTCTTTGATCAACACCGAAATCCTGAAGCAGAACAAGGCGCTGGCCAGAGGTCGTGCCCCAACCGATTTTGCCAGCCGCACGGGTCTGGAAGGCATGGACGAAAACACGTATCAAGCGGCGGTTCCGCCGCTGCCCCAAAAATAGCCGCTTCGGTGAAACGTTTGTGAGTCGCGAATGACATGAAATCCAAAACGCTCTACTACGGCGTCCTCCTCGCTCTCCTGGCCGCGTCGCTCGGTCAGGCGCAGGCGCAAGTACCTGGAGCAATCGACCAGGTGGACTCAGTGCAGCAGCGGCGGACAGCCCAGCAATCTGCGCAAGCGGGCGCCACTCAAGAAGAGACCGCTCCGGAACTTTACCCGGGTGAAACCGACGACGTCGGCCCGCAATCCATCGTCCAGCTCAGACCGCGCAAGACCTTGTTCGAAGTGGTTGCGGACATCCAGTATTTTTACACGGACAACATGTTTTTGGAGGAAGGGAGTGGCCGGCGTCTGGATACGGGCGTGTTGGTGAGTACCGTGGAAGTTGCGCTGGCGCCGTCGCCCTACGAAATGTTCGGCGGAATGTTTGCACCGCGCCTCGGCTATCGACATCAATGGTATGATTTTGGTCTGGACGGAAACAAAGTTGAACCGTTCGGGATTCCGCTCGATCGGTTTGACTTCAATGCGCAGACGGTGTTCGTGGAGGAACAATATCGCTGTTGCGAGAACTGGATCGCCGAAGTCGGCGTGGACGCAACCCGGCTGATGTCGCAATCGGATTACCGTGAATTCTACAAGGAGTTGGTGCCGCACTGGGGGTTGCGCCAGCTTTTTCCGTTCTGCGAAACCACCGTTTTGTCGCTCGGCTACGAGGGCACATATCGTTTCACCAGCGCCGACGCCGTTGCGGCGAGCGACCTGAATGACCGGACCGATCACATCCTGCTTGCCAGTTGCACGCATTTCGTCACGCCGAAACTGATCGCGCAGCCTTATTACCGGTTCAAGTACACACATTTCACCGGCGGCGTGCCACGCGAGGATTTCCTGAACTCCGTCGGTCTGACGTTGCAATATGCTTTCACCCGGCAATTCAGCGCTCGCGTCTTCGTGGATTATTCCCTCAAGGAATCGAGCAATCCCGCAGTGCCGGACTACCGTAAACTGGACGCGGGTGCCGGCCTGAACCTGAGCCTCCGATTCTGACGCCGCCCGGACTTCACAGCGTTCGATTTTCCGCACCGAAAACGCTGTCGAGAATCGTCTCCTTGATTTTCCAGAGCAAGGCCATGGTCATCGCCAGCGGCAGCAGAACGAAAATGGCCAGCGGCAACACAGTGAGAAGGAGCCACCACAACCGTCCTTGTCGCTCCAGTTGCTCAAGCACCGCAGCCACCTGGATCGGCAATGAATTGAAGTGAACCAAGGTCTGGTAACTGAGGGCGAGTAACGCGGCCGCCAGCAGCAGGCAGCGGTTCAGTGTAGTGAAATGTCTGGTTTCCAGCCGCAACGTTTCATCCGGTAACATGGCGCTCAACCGCTGCAGGACCAGATTGAAATTACTCAGGAAGATCAGACCCGACAGCGCCAGCAACGCCACCATCGGCATAAAGAAGGGATGGTTCGGAATCTTGTTCGACCAGTAAAGAAAAGGCGAAAGACCGAGGTTTACCAGGCCGAAGAGTTTGGCGCGGTCCAGCGCGCTGCGCCAGATCCGTTCCTGTTTCTGATAATATCCCAGTTGCCACAGACCATACAAAAGCCAGCCTGTGACCAGCACTGGCGGCACCATGCCGAAGGTTTTCAGCCAGTCGCTCTTGGCCGTCTGCACGCACACGATGAGCGCGATGGGCAATCCCCAAAACAGCGCGGAGAGACCGCGCACCAGTTGACCCAGCGACCGCAGCAATTCCGCATTGGGGGCGGGATCAGGCATGGAAACAATTGCGAATGGCGGATGACGAATGACGCACCGGTGATTGTCTCCACTGACCCGACCATGGGGCGGCTGAATGAATCATTCGGTCTTCGTCATTTGACATTCAGAAAGTCAGATAGGTGTATTCCTTCAGGCCACGCTCGTAATCGTCGAGCAATCGCATCGCGTCGGATGGTTTCATTTTGTCGGATTTGATGGCTTCGTCAATCTGCGCTTTCATTTGCCGTTTCAATTCATTTTCGTCGTACTGCACTGCGGCCAAGGACTGGACGATGGTGTTGCCCTCGATAATTTCCTCCACGTAATAACCGGCCGCTTCGTCGGCATCGAGGAAGACGTGCACCTCGTTCACGCGCCCGAACAGATTGTGCAGATCGCCCATGATGTCCTGATAGGCGCCCATCAAAAAGAAGCCAAGATAGTACGGCTCGATCTGACCATTGCCGTTGGTGATCAGCTTGTGTAACGGCAACGTGTCGCGCACGTCGCGCAGATCGATGAATTTGTTGATCTGCCCGTCCGAGTCGCAGGTGATGTCCACCAGCGTCGCTTCGCGCGTGGGCCGTTCGTTGAGGCGGTTCACCGGCATGATGGGAAACAACTGACCGAGCGCCCAATGATCGAGCAGCGATTGGAACACGGAAAAATTGCAGAGGTATTGGTCGCCGAGACTGTCTTCGAGTTGGCGGATTTCCTCCGGCACGTAAGCTTGGCCGCGAAAGCTCTGCGCCACTTCCTGGCCGATCTCCCAGTAAAGGCTTTCAATCTTCGCCTTGTCCGGCAAGTCCAGCAGACCCAGCGTGAACATGTTGTGCGCGTCCTCCTTCCGCTCCTGCGCGTCGTGATAGGCTTCCAGCTTGTTCAGCTTGGCGAGGTTCTTGCGGATGTCCAAAAGCTCGCGGACCAGCGGATGCTCGTTCTCGTCGTATTTCAAATCGTTGGCCGCGCGGATTTTCTCAATCGCTCCAAACGCCTCGACGATCAACACACTGTGGTGGGCGACGATGGCCCGCCCGCTCTCGCTGACAATGTCCGGATGCGGCACCTTCTCCGCGTTGCAAACGTCGCCGATGTAATAAACGATGTCGTTCGTGTATTCCTGCAACGTGTAGTTCGTGGAACTGTCGAACGCCGAGCGGCTGCCGTCGTAATCCACACCCAGGCCGCCGCCGACATCGAGATACTGGATTGCCAGACCCATCTTGTGCAGCTTGGCGTAAAAGCGCGCCGCCTCCTGCACCGCCTTCTTCACCGTGAGAATGTCCGGCACCTGCGAACCGATGTGGAAGTGGAGCAGCTTGAAACAGTGGCTGAGATTCTCCGTCTTCAACAACTCCGTGGCGCTCAGGAGTTCGGCGGTGCTCAATCCGAACTTCGCATTCTCACCGGCGCTCTCCGACCATTTCCCTGCGCCCTTGCTCAGCAACCGCGACCGGATGCCCAGGAGCGGTTCAACGCCGACCTGCCGGGAGACGGCGATGATTTGTTTCAACTCCTCCAGCTTCTCCACCACCATGATGACTTTTTTACCGAGCTTCGTGCCCATCAGCGCCATCCTGATGAAGCTGCTATCCTTGTAGCCGTTGCAGATGATCAGGCTGTCCGGCAGATTTTGCAGGGCCAGACCGGCGAACAATTCCGGTTTGCTGCCGACTTCCAAGCCGAAGCTGTATGGCTTGCCCGCGTCGAGAATCTCCTCCACCACCTCGCGCAATTGATTGACCTTGATCGGGAATACGCCGCGATAATTTCCCTGGTAATTGTATTCGGTGATGGAGCTGCGAAAGGCCTGATTGATCGATTCCACTCGATGCCGGAGGATGTCCTGGAAGCGGATCAGCACAGGAAACTTCAACCCGCGCGCCTTGGCCTCCTCGATGACATCCGTCAGGTCCACGGCCGCGCCAGCCTCCTGCAAGGGCGTCGCCACGACGCGGCCCGCTTCGTTGATGTCAAAATATTTCGCTCCCCAGCGATGGATGTTGTACAGGTTGCGGGCGGTCTGGATGTCCCACGGTCGGGAGGCGTCAGTTGAATCGCTCATGTCGTTGACTCATATCGAGCGCACTATAAAAGCCTCCCCGCGGATTTCAATAGGCGTGATGAAAATATTTTGGCCGTCGTACCACGCACCCCCGCCTCGACCGGGGAGCCGGACGGGGTGAGGTGTCGAACTCAAACGAAGAAGCACGCGAAACCCTGACGCCACGAAAAAGCGCGAAGAAGGAAGAATTGTTTCCAGCACGGATGAACACCGTTGGACACGGATTTGAATCAGTCGCAAAAGAACACACGGAACGCAAAAAAACTTCTACCTCCCCCGCGCTGGGGAGAGTCCGACGCCACCGTCGCACATTGGATGAGGGAGGGGCCGGAGGTGAGGGTTTAGGGTGAGCTCGTGGCGGCCTGACGGTTTCGCGGAGTTTGCAGTCTATCTGGTTTCATTTTCTTGACCTTGCGTCTGACAGCGCGGTTGTTCCAGACGGTTACCAACCTAACGATTCGGTTCACGCGGAACAAACTGCTCCAGCCAGCGTTTCGCGATGAGCAAACCGTCTTGTTCCAGTTTTTGTCCAGCCTGGCGGTTGGTGGCGGACAGTTTGATGTCCGACGGCGGCGCTGCGTCGTGATCGCGATACACCGGATCGTGCCAGCCTTCGATGTTGAGGTCCGAATCGTACCCAGCGCGCAACAGGGCGTGAATGATCTCCGCCCAGTTCGCCTGACCCAAACCGGGGAAGCGATGCTCCGCGACGCCGTGATGGCAGATGCCATAAACCTCGAGCAATTGACGATTGATGAACGCGTCCTTGGCGTGCACGTGAAAAATCCGCGCGCCGAACCTGTGGATGTTCGTCACTGGATCGATGAATTGACACATCAAATGGCTGGCGTCCCATTCGATGCCGAGGTTCTCGCACTTCGTGGCGTTGAACAGCCGCTCCCACATCGCCGGCTGGCCGAGCATGTTGTAGTGCATGATCGGCAGGTGATATGGCCCTTGCGGACAATGCTCGAAGGCGAGACGCACGCCTTTGTCCGCCGCGACCTTCGCAATCGGCTCCCAGAACTGCAGGAGCTGCGGCAAACAATTCTCGAAGGGTTTATAGACCGGATTCCCGCCTTTGGGATTGGTTTCCAATTCGATCACCGCGCCGGCGAAACCCGCCACGGTTCTCACGCCGATGTGCGCGGCGACATCAATGGCCCGCAGAAAGGTGGCGCGCGCGAACTCGCTTTGCTTTGGGTCGAGCGGATTCTTGTAGAGCGCAGCGATGGCCGAAATACGGATGTTGCGGGATGCGGCTTCCGCGGCGAATTGTTCGGCGAAAGGTTTCCAGTCGGAGTGACGCGACCCGGCGGGGCTGCTCTCAAACTGGTTCCATTCGATGGAGCCGAAACCGTTTTGCCTCGCCCAGTCGAGGCGAGCGATATTCGTGTCTGTTAGAAAGCCGATGCGCATGGTCGAGTGCTGCCAATGGAATTTTTATTTTGGCCGTAAAGCAAGAAGAGAATCCAAAGCTCCAAGCACCAACATCCAAGCTCCAGAGAAGCTCCAAGATTCAAACATCAAGAATCCTCCAACGTGCTCTCATTCCATATTTTGTGATTTGGAGCTTGGAGTTTCTATGGATGTTGGAGCTTGGAGGTTGGTGCTTTTCAACCGCGCAATCCCACCAAGTGCATCAACTTCGCCGTCTCGCGATAGGCTTCCTCGACCCACGCGACGATGCATTTCGGGTCGGGCGCGTATTCGAGTTCAATCGAGACCACGCCGTCGATGTTCAACTCCTTGATCGCTTGCAGGTAAGGAACGAACTTCACAACGCCGCGACCGGGCGGCAGGTCGCCGTGGACTTTGCCGTCGCAATCACTGAGGTGAACGTGAATCGCCCTGCCTTTTAGCTTCTTCACTTCGGCGGGGCTGGTGTCGGAAAGAACCAAGTGGCTGATGTCGATGTTCGCCTTGACGCGCGGATGATTGCACTCGTCCACGAACCGGACCATTTCTTTAACGTTGTTGAGCAGGCTGAGGCGAAACGGTTCGAGTTCGAGCGCGATGTCGATTCTCTTTTTGTCCGCGTAATCGCCGAGGCGACGGCAAGTTTCGATGCCCCATTTCCACTGGTCGGCGGCGGGAATGACTTCGCGTTGCCAGATGTATTCGCCGAGTACGAGCAGGATGTTCTTCGCGTCCCAGGTGTTGGCGAGGTCAATGAACTTCTTCGTGCGCGAGATGTGAAATTCCCGCACCGGCTCGGCGAAATCAATCAAGCCGAGCGAGCTATGCGGCAGCGAGATGATGGGCAGACCGAGCTGGTCACAAGTTTTAGCGACGAGGCTGACTTCCTTTTTCGAGATGCCTACCGCCTCGGTAAAAATATCGACGCAATCGAAACCGATGCGTTTGATGTGCTCCAGGCCGGTGGCCGTGTCGATGCCGATCTGTTCGAACGCGCTGTTGATAATGCCAAGTTTCATCGTGATGGAAAAGTTTAGCCGGATTGTCTCCAATGACGAAAGGCTTTTGTACGTTTTGGAGGCAATGCGTTAGATTCTGGGACAGCGCGGCAAGCTCATCCATTTGGATAAAGGCGCGTAGAAGGCGTGGAGCAGATTTTGACTGGCGCTGGCCCGATTCTGGCTTCAAGGTTTTCGAGCAATATGGAATTCGATATTATTCGATTGATGAAACAGTCAGCGGGCACACCGTTTTCCCACAAGGAAATCGGCAAGATGGTGGCTCGCACGGAATACCGTGAGAACCCGCATTGGGCGAGACCGTTTCTGGAGAAACTCGTCTTCGAGCGGCAAATCCTCAAGGACGGGGCGCATTACATTTACCCAACCGAACAGCAAAAGATAGAGCAACGACAGTCTGAGCGACGCCAACAGTTCTCGTTTCGAAAGTAGTACGACCCTGAAATCGACGGCTTCGGCCTGGGCGGGCGGGAAAGTGGTTCTTTGGACTATGGTCGTTCATCCGTCCCGCCAAAGTTTGGGTCGAGCTCCTTCAAAACCTCTTTTCGCGTTTGTTCAAGATCCACTCCTAACTTCGTCAAGACGCGACCCGCCACTCCGTCCCCTTCGCGAAGCAAGCCGAGCAACACATGCTCAGTTCCAACGTAAGTGTGATGGAGCGCTTTGGCTTCTTTTGCCGCCAGCGCCAGCACCTGTTTAACCCGTGGTGTGTAAGGGATGTTCCCGAAGGTCTTTTGTTCCGGGCCTGAAGGAACTTGCGTTTCGACTTCCATTCGCGCCTTCTCTAAATCGACACCTTGATTTCGGAGGACGTTAACCGCCACGCCTTGGCCGAGTTTGATTAGTCCAAGCAGAACGTGCTCCGTGCCGACGAAATTATGATGGAAGCGGTCAGCTTCATTTCGAGCCAAGAACAAAGCTTGCTGGGCGCGAGGCGTGAAATTGCTCATGGGTTCGAATTCTGTGTGGCTCGATAGAGACGACATCCACCGGCGAATGAAACTTTGCCGCTCGGGAGTCGTTCCCGCGGTCGCTGATTCGTCTTCCGATACGCCTTTGAACGTACTGCGCACGCGCGTGATGTCTTCAAGCACCACTTTATCTTTCTCTTTGGCGCTGAGATACGCCGCCTCCACCAACGCCATCGTTTTCAGATTGTCCTCACCGCTGATGACAGGTTCGTTGCCCGTTTCCAGTGCGACGAGCAGTTGCGCCATGGTGCCAATGAAGGCGTCGGGAAACCAGCTTTCCGTCCAGACCGGGCAATGAAAACCGTGATCCCCCTTGGCGGCGTAGCGAATGGTCGAGGGCGTCGTGTAGGGTTCTTTGCACCAGCCGAGGTCCCCCATCGCGATGCCGTTCGTACCTTCAATGCGCCACTCGATGCGGATGTCTCCGGGACAACCCTCCTTCGCCGGGCCGGTCCAGGTGTCGTCAATGCCGACGCAGCGCAGACCGTTCGCATATTCCAAAATATAAGTGCAGATGCCGTCGCTGTGCGGAAATGTCGTGCGCGGGTCGGGGCGCGTGCTGCAGTAAATTCCTTCCGGGTCGCCGAACCAGTAACGGAAGCAGTCAAGGTGATGGATGGACATGATGCGGAGCGTGGCCCAGCCGAGTTGCGCCTGCCACGGCATCCAGTGCGGAATGCCGCGCATGTCGATGGTGGCGAAAACCGGTTCGCCGATTGTGCCGTTTTCCAAAAGGGTTTTGGCGGCGCGGACGGATTGGTCGTAACGCATGTTCTGGTTCACGGCGAGCGTGATGCCGGCGGCGTCACAAACACTCACGGCTTCGACGGCTTCGGCGTAATTCATTCCGAGAGGTTTTTGCGCGAGGATGCCCTTGAGGGTTTTGCGCTGGCACGCGGCCTTGATCAAACCGAGTTGTGCGTTCGGTGGCACGGCGATGTCGAGCACTTCGATTGAGGGATCGTCGAGGAGTTGTTCGTAGGTCTCATGCACTTGTGCGACGTGGTGACGCTGGGCAACACGCTCGGCATTTGCGCGCGCGCGCGACGCGATGGCGACGGGATTGAAGCCGGCCTTGCGATACGCGACGAGATGACAATCGTTGACGATGAATCCTGCGCCCAGAATACCGATGCGAAAGTCCTTCCGCGCCGGCAGAGGAGAATGGATGTTCAAGTCCATATTGGCACGTTCTGTCATCGTGTTGCGCGCGCTTTGCCAAGCTTCAACGCTTTTCGGAGATGCGGTTCGAGTCCTTTGGCGCAAAAATAAAAGCCGAGCGAGTTGCAATGCACGCCATCGACCAATCCCACCGCCTGTTCGCGCGACAACATTTCGCGGCCATCAACGTAGGAGATGAATTTGTCGCCGGCACGACGCTGTTGTGCCACAAATTCCTCGGCGGTTCTGCGTTTCTCCGCGAGCGCGCCCTCGTTCTTGCCGGTGAACGTTTCCGACGGGAAGCAGTAAGGGCTGGTGATGATGATGGGCGTCTTGGGATTTTTCCTTCGTAACGTTTCGACGAACTTTGGCAACGTTTCCTTGAAAACTTCCGGCGTAGGGTTGCCCCAGTAATCGAGAACGAAGCACGCGGCGTCGATCTCGCTGACGGCGTCGGCGACGGCGGGTTCGCCAAGGCCGTTGCCGCTAAAACCGAGATTGATGAAATCCAAGTTGAGCCAGCGCGAGAGTTGTGCCTGGCAACTCATGCCGGGATTGGAAGCGCATCCGCCTTGCGTAATGCTCGACCCGTAATAGACCACCGGCTTGGTCAACGCGAAGGGCGATGGCGGTTCGAGCCTCGCGTTCGATTCCAAGACAATTTCAGAGATCGTGACGCCTTTGTAGAGCGGCAGGTAGATGGTGATGTCGCGTGGCGCGCGATCTTTTCCAACCATCCATTCCTTGACGATGCTCCCGGATTTGTCCGGCCAGGCGCTGCCCATGTATTCGCCGTTGACGTAAATGTCGAACCCGCTCTGGCCAATGGTAGTCATGTGGTGCATGCCGGAGGTGTCGGGATTCTGGGCGCGGATGCCAACCTTGGTCGAATCGGTCTTGAAGCGGATGCGGCCGCCAGACGGTTGTTGAGCCAGATTCCAGACTGCCGGGCGAAACGTTTCCTTCGAGCGAAGTGGCAGGCGTCCCAAGACCGGCTTGTCTTCGTTGAACCAGGCCAGGCCGCTCACCGTGAGTCGCGTATCGGGAAAACTGATGTGCTGCGCGTTGGTGGAATCCATCAAGTCGGCTTTGAGGGGCGTCGCGATACTGCCGAGCATGGCGATGGCAGATACGAGTCGGTGGGTTACTTTTGTCATGCCTGGAGTTTTATGTTCCAGCCGGTGCAATGCAAGATTTACGCGGCTTGGAACGTTGTCGCGCAGGCCGACTTTCGGCTTGCGATGGCGTTTCACAATCTGCTACAAACGCACCACTTTATGGCAGCCATTGGCCGATTTCAAAAGGGCGACGAAATTTTTTACGCCAAAGTTGTGGACGGCGAACTGTTTCGTCTGCGGGGTGAAGTCTTCGGTTCGCCTTCCTTCGACAAAAAGGCGACGCCGTTCAAGGGTCTGCGGACGTTGACGCCGGTCGCCCCGTCCAAGATCATCGCCGTGGGATTGAACTACGCCGATCACGCGCGCGAAAGCGGCAAACCGTTGCCCAAGGAACCGCTGTTCTGGTTGAAGGCCACCACCTCGCTGATTCCCGACGGCGCCAAGATCGAAATTCCGTTTCCCGATCATCGGACGGACTACGAAGCGGAACTGGCCATCGTCATCGGCCGGCGGGTGCGCAACGTGACCCCGGCGGCGGCGGCACGCTACATTTTCGGCTACACGGCGGCGCAGGACATCAGCGACCGCACGATTCAGAAATCGGAGAGCCAGTGGGCGCGGTGCAAATCGTTCGACACGTTCACACCGCTCGGACCGTACGTCGAAACCAAGATTGACCCGCATGATCTGACGATTCAACTTTTTCAGAACGGGCAATTGCGCCAGAACTCGAACACCAGCCAGTTGATTTTCAATTGCTATCAACTGGTCAGTTTCATTTCCACCAACATGACGCTGTTGCCCGGCGACATCATTGTGACTGGAACGCCGAGCGGCATCGGGCCGATTGAATCGGGGGATCGTCTCGAAGTGCGCATTCAAGGACTTGCGCCGCTGGTCAACACGGTGAAATAAGCCAGATAATTGCGGCAAGCCGCGGCCGAGTATAAATTAATGGCATGAGAAAAAACACCTCATCTTCCAAAACCAGAAAAAGGATCGATTGGGACGCCGTCTGCGAGCGCACACGGCAACGGTGCAACAAACTTTCTGACGAGGAACGGCGGGAGTTGCACAAAAAAGCCTTGGCGATTATTTTTGGAAAATCGGCTAATATTTGACCGGCGATGAAACGGGATGCTCTCAAAAAGAAACCCTCCAAAAAAGTGGATTGGGCAGCGGAAGTGCGGAAATTCAAACCGCAACTCAACGCCCTGACCGACTCGCAGCGCCAGCGGTTGCTGGCCGAAGCCTTGGCGGACATCAACGGCGCAGAATTGACTCGCGCTCATGCTCGCCGCCGTTGACACCAACTTCCTGCTCGCATTGGCCGCAGATGACGAAGACGCATTGGATGCCGCCGACACTTTGCGCCGCCGCGCCCCGCGTTTTCAAGTCGTCGCCACCCCGACGGTTTTGGAAGAGTTGAGGTTCTTCAAGGTACAGCTCCGGAATCCACGGTTGCAATCCGCCGCCACCAAGGCGCTCGCCTCCTTTCGCGCTGATTGGAACTTCCAATCAGCGGCACTTTCACCCGCCCAGCATGGAGTCGTTGAGCGCGTCGCCGACCATCTGCGGATTGCCGGAGTTCTCCCGCACGAAGAACGTCACGACTCCTTCATCCTTGTCGAAGCTGCGTTGCTCGGTGCAAAATTGCTTGTCACCAAGGATTCGGTGGTGCGCGGCGCGGATTACTCGCGCCTCGTTTTTGAACTCCGCGAATTCGATTTGCACCCGCCGGTCATCGCCACGCCCAAAGAAATTGTCAGAAAGTTTTTCCATTAAATTTATGCGCTGGACACAAATTCTGATTCCCACTCTGCGAGAAACGCCGGCCGAGGCGGAGATCACGTCGCACAAGCTCCTCTTGCGAGCGGGGCTGGTCCGCAAACTGACCGGCGGACTTTACACCTTTTTGCCGCTCGGCCTGCGCGCGCTGCGCAAGGTGGAGCAGATCATCCGCGAGGAAATGAACCGCGCTGGCGCGCAGGAAGTGTTGATGCCCGCCTTGCAACCGCTGGAAATCTGGCAGCAGAGCGGACGTTACGAAACCATGCGCGACGTGCTGTTCAAAGTCCGCGACCGCGCCAAAAAGGAATGGCTGCTCGGTCCGACGCATGAGGAAGTCATCACCACGCTCGTCGCCGGCGAAATCAATTCTTATCGCCAGTTGCCAAAGAATTTCTACCAAATTCAAACCAAGTTCCGGGATGAAATCCGTCCGCGTTTCGGTCTGATGCGGGCCAAGGAATTCATCATGAAGGACGCCTACAGCTTCGACGCCACGGACGAAGCGGCGCAGGTGAGTTACCAGAAGATGTATGACGCTTACACACGCATCTTCCAGCGGTGCGGCCTCAAAGCGATGCCGGTGGAAGCGGACACCGGCGTGATGGGCGGCAAATTCTCCCACGAATTCATGGTGCCGGCGGCGACGGGCGAGAATGAAGTGGTGCATTGCGAAGCGTGCGGTTATGCGGCGAATATTGAAAAGGCGACGAGCGCGGTGGCGAAATCCGAAATCCGAAATCCGAAATCCGAAATCGAAAAGTTTGCCACGCCGGGCGTCGTCACGATTGAAGCACTTTCCCAACCGCCCTACAACGTCGCCGCCGACCGGCAGATCAAGACGCTGGTTTACCTTGTCGAAAGCAAACCGGTTTTGATTTTGATGCGCGGCGATCACCCATTGAACGAAGCAAAACTTGTGAGCGTTTTGGGAACGGCGAATTTTCGCGCGGCCACGGCCGAGGAGATTTTCTCCGCGCTCGGCGCGCATCCCGGCAGTTTGGGCGCGGTTGGAATCAGCCAATTGCCGGTCTATGCCGATGACGTTTTGCGCGACAATACGGACATGACCACCGGAGCGAATGAAGATGGTTATCATTTCCGCCATGTGAATGTCGGGCGGGACATTGCAGTTCAAAAGTGGGCTGACTTGCGGCTGGTGGCAGCAGGCGAGTCGTGTTCCGCCTGCGGCAAACCACTCAAAACCCAACGAGCTATCGAAGTGGGCCACGTCTTCAAGCTCGGCACCAAGTACAGCGTTGCGCTCAACGCCTTGTTTCTCGACGAAGCCGGCAAACAACAGCCCGCGGTGATGGGGTGTTACGGCATCGGCGTGACGCGCACGCTGCAGGCGATCATCGAGCAATCGAATGACAAGGACGGCATCATCTGGCCATTGAGCGTGGCACCGTTCACGGTTTGTCTGACGCCATTGAGCGTGACACCCGGCAGCCCGGTGATGGCGCTGGCGGAAAAGCTTTACGCTGAACTGACGGCGCAGGGTGTTGACGTGATTCTCGACGACCGCGAGGACCGGCCGGGTGTGAAGTTCAAGGATTCCGAATTGATTGGTTTTCCCATCCGCATTGCCATTGGCGAGAAGTCACTGGCCAAGGGCGAAGTGGAGCTGAAACGGCGGGGTGGCGAAATGCTCCCGATAAATATGGATTCCGCCGTGGCTACCACGCTGAAGTTGATCGGAACCTAGCGGACTTCTCGGTCATTATCAATTCTTCAAGCGTCTTGCTGCTGGATTATCCGCGAGGGTGTGCATTCAAACGCACAGTTGTCTTGGGCGCGTTTGCAGGTAGCATTTGACATGAATTGGCAGTGCTTCTAAGATAAATGGCAACCACTAGCCAACGTAACGATACGAATCGAATGCATGCAAAATATGTTATGAACCCGAAAAGCGCGCTGGATCTCACGCGGCGATCAAAGAGCGGTTTTACGCTGATCGAATTGCTGGTCGTCATCGCCATCATCGCCATTCTGGCTGGACTGTTGTTGCCGGCATTGGCCAAAGCAAAAATAAAGGCGCAGGGCATCATGTGCATGAACAATGGCAAACAAATGATGGTTGCGATTCACATGTATGCAGGAGATTACAGGGACCTGCTCCCGCCCAATCCGGACGATGGCAACACAACGCCGGGATACAACTGGTGTCCCGGCTCAGCCGGGCCGGGGCAAGGAGAAGAATTCAACAGTGACATCCTTATGGATCCTACCCGTGCCCTTCTAACTCCATATACCGGCAAAGCCGTAGCCATCTACAAATGCCCGGCGGACAAGCGAACAGGGAGATCCACAGCGCCGTCAACCAGGGGAGAAAGGGTGCCGGCAGCGAGAACTTTTTCGATGAGCCAGGCCGTCGGAACGGATCCCTACCCTCCGAGCAGGGGAACACTCGCCGTAAATGGGCCTTGGTTGGACGATTCGCACAGTCACACCAGAAGCGGCCCGTGGAACACTTACGGAAGGCTTTCGTCGATTATCAACCCGTCCCCAGCCATGCTGTTCGTGCTGCTGGATGAGAACAACAAGAGTCTCAACGACGCGGGGTTTGCGGTGACCATGATGGCCAATCGTTTTCTGGATGGGCCGGGCAGCTTTCACAACGGCGCGTGCGGCATCGCGTTCGCCGATGGACATTCCGAAATCAAACCATGGCGGGATGCGCGCACAAAAGCTTGGGAAAAGTACGGCGCGGCTGTTTACACCAGCATACCTCCCAACACAATTAACCCGGATGTGGTTTGGCTTCAGGAGCGCACGTCGGCAAGGAAGTAGGCGTGCTTCAGGGTTTCGCTTCACCCATCCAGCGATTCGCGCACTGTGCGGGCGAGCGTAAGGTGATTGTAGGGTTTTTGCAGGAAGCGCAGACCATCCTTGAGAACGAACCCGCCGCCGATCTCATCGACGTTGTAACCGCTGGTGAAGATGACTTTGAGGCTGGGCTGTCTGGCCACCAACTGTTCCGCCAGTTCCTTGCCCGACAACCCTTCGGGCATGATCATATCCGTGATCAAGAGGTGGATCGGTTCCGGTTGGCGCTCGCATAGGGACAACGCTTCGACACCGCTGGCCGCCTCCAAAACGCGGTAGCCGCGGTCCAGCAAAATCAAATGGGCCACCTCGCGCAGCACTGGTTCGTCCTCCACCACCAGTATGGTTTCGTGACCGCCCCGGACTGGCGACGGCTCCGCCGTTGATGCCTCGACGGGCTTGGTACTGGCGGGGAAAAAGATGTTGAAGGTGGTGCCCTGGCCTGGCCGGCTGGCGACTTCGATCCAACCTTGATGCTGGTTGACGATGCCATAAACAGTCGCCAGTCCCAGCCCCGTGCCTTTGCCCGCCGGCTTGGTGGTGAAAAACGGTTCGAAGATCCGGTCCATGGTTGTGGCGTCCATACCGCAACCCGTGTCCGTGACTCGCAGACAAACGAACAGGCCGGCGCGCGCTTCGGGATGCAAGGCGACGTACGCGTCGTTGACTTCGACCGCGAAGGTGCTGATTGTCAGTTCACCGCCCTTGGTCATGGCATCGCGGGCATTGACCGCCAGATTCATGAGCACCTGTTCCATCATGCCTACGTCGCCTTGAATGGGTGGGATGCGGGACGATGGAGTATATTTCAACGTGACCGTTTCGCCCAGCAACCGCTTGAGCATCTTGCTCATGTTGTCGATGACTTCCTTCAAGTCGAGACTCTTGGGCTGGGCGACTTGTTTGCGGCTGAACATTAACAGTTGGCGGGTCAGACTCGCGGCGCGCTCCGCGGCGAAGGAAATCGATTGCAACGACCTGGTCATTTCGAGCGGCAAATTGGGCCGGGCGGCGAGCAATCCCGCATGACCTTGGATTACGGTCAGAATGTTGTTGAAATCGTGCGCCACGCCCGAGGCCAGTTGGCCGACGGACTCCATTTTCTGTGAATGGCGCAACTGCATTTCTAGGCTGAGTCGCTCGGAGATATCTTCCACGTAGCAGTGAACCACCTGACTGGCCAGAATGGGATAGAAAGACCACGACAGCGTTCGTCCTTCGACGCCAGTTTCCAGCCGCAACTTGTTTTTGCCGGTGACAAGACAGGTCTGGACAATCTTGATTACGTCCGGCGGCAGGATCGCCAGCGGCTCATCCTTGTCGAGTGTGGTCGCCATTTTGAGCGCGGCCTTGTTGAAATAGGTGAGGCTGCCGTCGGCGGTGAATTCCAAAACGGGATTGGGGTTGAACTGGGCGAAGGCGGCCAGCTTCTGGATTTCCGGCTCCGTCCGTTTGCGTTCCACCGCCACCGCGAGCACATTGGCCACGGCTTGCAGAAAATGCACGGCGTCCTCCGTGAAAGTCCGTGGTTGACTAGTATAAATCCCGAGGACGCCAAACGGACGATGATGCCCAGGAATCACGACGCTCACTCCACTGATGACACCATGTTCGTGCAGGAAAAGCGGCCATTGAAAACGGGTCTCCGTGCGCAAATCCAAAACAATCACCGGTTCAGCGCGGAGAAAATTGTAGCCGGCTTGCGCGCCGCGCTCCACGTTCACCACCGCGTGTCCCACGTAACCTTCTTTCCACCCTCTGCCAGAGCGCAACATCAGGTTGACGCCGTCGGGAAGTTGTTCGAGCACCAGCCCGTACTCGGCTTCGAGGATTTGCCCGACGAAAATGACGGCGTGGTCCAGCAACGGCGCGAGGTCGGGCGTCACGAGCGCAAACTGCCCCAACGCGGCGATGACCGTTTGCTGGTGGGCGTGGTTGAGGAGCTTTTGCTCCGCCCGTTCGCGTTCCTTGATCAACTGCTCGAGCGACTCGGCCATCCCGTCGAAAGTGCGGGCCAGTTGACCGAGTTCACCCGGTTCGTCTGACATGCCCGTCCGGCTGGTTAGGTCACCCGCCGCCAGCCGTTTCGTGGCGGCCGAAAGCAGTTTGACCTGACGCAGAACAAACAAGGTGCCGCCGCACCACGCCGCCGCCAGCGCCAGCAACCCGATCACGAAGCCCAGCCATGGAAGCTCCGTGTAGATCAACAGCACCAACGCCGGCGCCACGGCGAGAAATACGATCCCCACCAGTCGGACACGCAGACTGGAAAATCGGCTCATGACTTTCTGCTTATCGTCGATGCCTGAGGATACCAACTCGTTGCGCAAAGGGAATGCAATAATTGACGATTCTTGAGCGCCCGACGCGACCAACAAGCGGAGAGGGTGCGGAAAAATTCATGTTCAATCGCGCCGCTTCATGGCTCAATCTGCGCCGCCATGTTTGAATTGTTGAAGACCGATCCGAGTTCCAAGGCTCGGCTGGGACGTTTGACTACGGCACACGGCGTCGTCGAAACGCCGGCGTTCATGTCCGTGGGCACGCAAGGCAGTGTCAAGGCGCTCGACCCCCGCGAACTGCGCGAGATGGGGACGCAAATTATTCTCGGCAATACCTATCATCTGAACATCCGTCCCGGCATGGCCATTATCCGCGAAGCCGGTGGCCTGCACCGTTTCATCAACTGGCCGCATCCGATTTTGACCGACAGCGGCGGCTTCCAGGTTTTCAGTCTGGCAAAAATCCGTAAGATCAAGCCGCACGGCGTCGAGTTTCGCTCGCACGTCGATGGCTCGCTGTTATTTCTTGGGCCGAAGGAAGCGATGGAAATCCAGCGCACCCTCGGCTCGGACATCGCGATGGTGTTCGATGAATGTCCGCCGCATGGTTGTCCCGCACGCGAAGTCAAAGCGGCGGTTGAACGAACCATCCGCTGGGCGCAGGAATGTCGCGAACAACCGCGCGCAACCAGGCAGTTGGTCTTTGGCATCGTGCAAGGTGGCACGAACGCCGCGCTGCGTAAAGAATGCGCCACGGCGCTCGTGGCCATGAATTTTGACGGCTACGCCATCGGCGGCGTGAGCGTCGGCGAGCCGGAAGCCGAGATGATGAAAGCGGTGGAGTGCAGCGAGCCGTTTTTACCCGCCGACAAACCGCGTTATGCCATGGGACTCGGCACGCCGGCGCAGATGGTGGAATTGGTGGCGCGGGGAGTGGACATGTTTGATTGCGTTCTGCCCACTCGCATTGCACGCAACGGCACTGCTTTCACCACCAAAGGAACCATCAGCATCAAGGCCGGCTTCAACAAGGCGGATTGGCGCCCGATTGAGGAAGGTTGCGAATGTTATGCCTGCCGGAATTTTTCCCGCGCCTATTTGCGTCACTTGCTGAACGTGGGCGAGATTCTCGGCCTGCGCATGTTGAGCGTTCACAACAGCCACATGTATCTCAAACTGATGGCGGACATTCGCGCGCATCTGGCGGCGGGAACGTTTGGCGAATTTCGGCGGGAGTTCGTCGCTAACTACGTCCCATCGGCCAAAGTGCTTTTGGCGAGGTTGGAGGCAGAACCGTAACGATCATCCGATCGAGTTGTCAGATGCCAACGCGATCTGACACTCTCTCCTTGCGAGGAACGAGCGGGGAGAGAGCCGGAGAGAGGGGTGGTCCGAATACAAGCGCCTCCTCTCCCCATCCCTCTCCTCCTTCCTTCGTCGGGAGGAGAGGGAGGTCAAACGTGTTCTTTCTACCGATCGGCACCAGGGTGTGGCAGAAGCCCGTTAAAACACTGTCGTGGTGCGAGCAAAGTTGGAGAGGGCTGTGCGAGCAAAGCTGGAATGATGAGGGCGCCGCTGCTGTTTTACTTGAGGGGTGCGTTGCTGAGGCGCAAAGTGTCCTCGCTTCAGCGGAGGATAGGGCTCTGCGGG